>CALALV010000041.1 GCA_937925605.1 uncultured Woeseia sp. | reverse complement strand
GATCTTGTTGTCATCGGTCTTCTCGGCCGGCTCGCGATCCGGCAGCCTGCGGCCGAGATCGATCAGGTACTGGTAGCGGTCCATCCAGTCGTCGAAGAACGCGAATTCCTCGACGACCTCCTGCTGCGCTCGTTCGACCTCGTTCACGTCGCTCACCCGGTGCGCCGCCAGCGGGTTCCTTCCGGTCCGTCCTCGATCGTGACGCCCGCTGCCGCGAGGCGGTCGCGGATGCCGTCCGCCGTCGCGAAGTCGCGCGCCGCGCGCGCGGCCTCGCGCTCGGTCAGCAACGACTCGATCGCCTCGGCGCTAAGGCCCTCGTCGTCGGCGGCGCCGGCGAACCATGCCTCCGGGTCGGCCGCGAGCAGGCCCACCAGCTCACCGCAGGCCTTCAGCTCGGCGGCGCGGCGCGCGCGTTCGTCGTCGTCACCTGCCTTGTTGAGCGCACGCGCCAGCTCGAACATCGCGGCCAGCGCTTTCGGCGTATTGAGGTCGTCCTCGAGGGCTTCGATCAGCGCCGGCGACGGCGACGCCGCCGACTGCACGGCGGCCGGGACCGAGACGCCGCGCAGCGCTCCGTAGAAGCGGTCGAGCATGCGCCGCGCCGAGTCGACGGTCTCGTCCGACCAGTCGAGCGGCTGCCGGTAGTGCGCCGACAGCAGCGCGAGCCTGAGCACCTCGCCGGGTATCGTCTTCACGAGCTCGTGCACCAGCAGCACGTTGCCGAGCGACTTGGACATTTTCGTCTCGCCGAGGCTCAGGAAACCGTTGTGCAGCCAGTAGCGCGCGAAGGTGCTGCCGCCGTGCGCGCAGGTGCTTTGCGCCCGCTCGTTCTCGTGGTGCGGGAACTTGAGGTCCTGGCCGCCGGCGTGGATGTCGATCGTCGTGCCGAGGTGTTTCGCGGACATGGCCGAGCACTCGATGTGCCAGCCGGGCCGACCGCGGCCCCAGGGGGAGTCCCAGCCCGGCAGGTCCGGCGTCGACGGCTTCCACAGCACGAAGTCCTGCGGAGCGCGCTTGTACGGCGCGACCTCGACCCGCGCGCCGGCGATCATCTCGCGCAGGTCGCGCTTCGACAGCTCACCGTAGCCGTCGAAGGTCTCGACGTCGAACAGCACGTGGCCGTCCGCCGCGTAGGCATGGCCCGACTCGATCAGCGTCTCGATCATGCGAATCATCTCGGCGATGTGTCCTGTCGCCCGCGGTTCGACGTCGGGCGGTAGCACGCCGAGTGCGCCCATGTCCTCGTTGTAGGCTTCGATGAAGCGCTCGGTGATCTCGCCGATAGGCTTGCCCTGCTCCTGCGCCGCGGCATTGATCTTGTCGTCCACGTCCGTGATGTTGCGCGCGAACGTCAGCTCGTAACTGCGCCTGAGCAGGCGCGCGAGCAGGTCGAAGACCACGGCGGGACGCGCATTGCCGATATGCGCGTAGTTGTAGACCGTCGGTCCGCACAGGTACATCGTGACCTTGCCGGGCACGAGCGGTTCGAACGGCAATTTCTCGCCGCGCAGCGTGTCGTGGAGAATCAGGGCCATGGTGCCTGGGGCATCCGCTATCGCAGTGACGGCCGGGTATGATAACAACATCGCCGCCGCGGTCGCGTCCCCCGGCGGATGCCGTATAATTGCCCGCCCGGCGGCGCCGCCCCGGCGCGCGCCGCAAGCCTGACCGGAGTCCCGATGTCCTACCGCCCGATTGCCTTCCGCCCGCGCGAGAGCGTGGAACAGGTGGAAGAAGGCACCGATCTCGCGCCGAAATTCGACGAGCGCGGGCTGATCACCGTCGTCACGACCGACGCCGAGTCCGGCGAACTGCTGATGCAGGGTTACATGAACGCCGAGGCGCTGACGCGCACGATCCGCACCGGCGAAGCGCATTACTTCAGTCGCAGCCGGCAGGTCCTGTGGCACAAGGGAGCGACCAGCGGGCTCGTCCAGAAAGTCCACCAGCTCATGATCGACGACGACCAGGACTGCATCTGGCTCAAGGTGGACGTCGCCGGCGGCGCGAGCTGCCACGTCGGCTACCGTTCCTGTTTTTACCGCGAGGTTCCGCTCGCCGGCGCGGCCGACGGCGAGTCGGTCGCGCTCGAGTTCACCGACACCGAGAAGGTCTTCGACCCCGAGGAAGTCTACGGCGACGAGCCGAACCCGACGATCCTCTGAGGCATCAGAAACGCCCGTCCTTGCGGCGGCCACGGCGGCGGTCCCGGCGGCGCACGGCGGCCGGCTGCGGCTCGCGATGGGCCAGCGCGCGCGCCTGCAGCGCGTATTCCAGCGTGCCAATGAGCCACAGGAAGTAGCCGAGCAACTCGATGAACTCCTCGAGGGCCAGCTTGAAGATGCGCTGGTAGTGTTCGCCGAGCACGGCCTGCCAGAGCGGCTCGTGGCCGACGAAGGGCACGAACGCGAACTGCACCAGGGCGCCGGCGAACAGCAGGGCCAGCCCGGGCGACGGCCAGATGCGCGTCCACGCCAGGCGCAGCCGTTTCTGCTGCCGCCAGGTGTAGACGATCAGCAGCGCCGCAATGATCGCGACCGGCGCCTGCCAGAAGTTGTCGGCGACCAGCCGGTCGAGAAAAAAATCCAGCTCGCGCAGGAAGAACATGGCGGCCAGTGCACCGAAGGTGAGCGCCACCGGGCGCTGCTGCGGGCATTGCTCGACGACCCAGGCGAGCAGCAGCCCGCAGACCGCGAGAACGCCGGGCTGCAGCATCTCGACGGGTGAAAACTCGCTGGTGCCGAGCGCGTCCTCGGCGTGCGTGAAGACCTGCAGCTTGAGGGCGCCGGGCGAGGCGATCTCGATCTTCGTCAGCAGCCACGTGAACAACGCGACGCCGAAGAAATACAGCAGGTAGCGGATCAGGACCATCGCGAGCAGACTCTTGCCGGACGCGCCGCGGGGCCCGCCACTATAGGCCAGATGCCGGGCCCGCGGCCAGCGCTCAGTGCCCGCGCAGCCTGAAAGTCACGTTCGTCGCCGCATCGACGAGTCCGTGTCGCCGCAGCCAGCCGTGCGCATCCGTGGCATCCTCGGCGAACCAGCGAGCTGCCGAGCCGAGGCGGAAGCTGTAGCCCCAGGCGTCCATGTCGCGCATCAGCCGCGCCCGCCCGGCGTTCTCGAACGAGTCCGCCAGCAGGATCTGCAGGTAGCAGACCGCGCATTCCTCGGCGTCGTCGCCACCCGCGTCACGCACGAGCCCGCGCCGCCGCGCCGCCGACATGCAGACGAGGTGGCAGAACTCGTGCAGGAAAGAATGCAGCGGCGTGTCGCCGCGCACGTAGACGCGATTGCCGACGAGGCCGGCTTCGGGCTCGCCCCAGAAGCTGCCCGGAATCCTGGCGTCGTCCGCGACGCGCTGCACCTCGAGGCCGTAGCGAGCCGCGAGTTCCGCGATGCTGCCGTCGCTGCAGTCGTCGACGGTGAGCACCTCGACGGCGGCCTGTCGTTCGGCGCCGGATTGCATTCAGAGCGAGGACAGCTGGATCAGGACGGTGCGCACGAGATCGCGCGCAATCGACTCGCGCAGCAGCTCTTCCTCGCGCGCCTTGCCGAGCACCTGCGTCTCGTCCCAGGTGTAGTCTCGCGTCACGGTCTGCAGCTGCGGCGCCAGCAGCGTGTCGCCGCCGGCCTCGACGCCGTAGTAAACCGTGTAGTAGACCTCGTACTCGCGCGGTACGTTGCGCGCCGACACCGACAGCACGCGCTGGTCGGTCTCGTCGCTCAGGATCGAAAACACCGCGGTCGCGTCCGCCGGGTTGTCGACGACGTCGACCCCGGCGGCTTCCAGCTCGCGCAGCAACTGGCGATAGAACAGCGTGTACCGGTCGTCCGTGTCGATCCAGGTGCGCTGCATGGCGGCCGGCACCGTCGGCGCCGGCCGCAGCTGGAAACCGCAGGCGCCGAGCAGCAGCGCGACCAGCAGCAGGAGGGCGAGGCGCGGGCTAGACGACGACATTCACCAGCCGTCCCGGGACGACGATCGTCTTGCGCACGGGCTTGTCGGCCACGAAGCGCCGTACGTTCTCGTCCGCCAGCGCCAGCTCGCAGACCGTGTCCCTGTCGGCGTCCGCCGCGACGCTGATCCGGCCGCGCAGCTTGCCATTGACCTGCACGACGATTTCGACCCGCTCCTGCTCGAGCGCCGCGGCGTCGGCGGCGGGCCAGGCCTCGTACACGAGCGCCTTGTCGTGCCCGAGCACCTCCCAGAGCACGTGGCACACGTGCGGCACGATCGGCGACAGCAGCAGCACGATCGCCTCGAGCGCTTCCTGCACGACGGCGCGGCCCTGCGGACGGGCGTCGTCGAAGCGGTTGATCGCGTTCAGCAGCTCCATCGTCGCCGCGACCGCCGTGTTGAACTTGTAGCGGCGACCGACGTCGTCGCCGACCTTGGCGATCGTCTGGTGGGTCTTGAGCCGCAGTTCTTTCTGCGCAGCGTCGAGCGCGTCGGCGTCCAGCGGTTCGACCGCGCCGCTCGCGCGGTGCGCGTGGACCGCGTGCCAGAAACGCTTGAGGAAGCGGTAGGCACCCTGCACGCCGTCGTCCGACCATTCGAGCGCCGTCTCGGGCGGCGCGGCCGACATCATGAACAGGCGCACGGTGTCGGCGCCGTAACGGTCGATCAGCTCCTGCGGGTCCACCGTGTTGCCCTTGGCCTTGGACATCTTTGCGCCGTCCTTCAGCACCATGCCCTGGGTAAGCAGGTTGGCGAACGGTTCGTCCGCGGCCGACAGGCCCTCGTCGCGCATCAGCTTCTGGAAGAAACGCGCGTACAGCAGGTGCAGGATCGCGTGCTCGATGCCGCCGGTGTACTGGTCGACCGGCATCCAGTAGGCCTCGCGCTCGTCGAACATGGCCGTATTGCAGCCGGGCGAGGCATAGCGTGAGAAATACCACGAGGACTCGACGAAGGTATCGAAGGTGTCGGTCTCGCGGCGCGCCGCCTTGCCGCAAGCGGGGCAGTCGGCGTTGACGAACTCGTCCATCTCCCTGAGCGGCGAGCCGACGCCGGTGAACTCGACGTCCTCCGGCAGCACGACGGGCAGGTCGTCCTCGGGCACCGGCACGGCGCCACAGTCGTCGCAGTAGATGATCGGGATCGGCGTGCCCCAGTAGCGCTGGCGCGACACGCCCCAGTCGCGCAGCCGGTAGTTGACAGTACGTTTGCCGCGGCCCTCCTGCTCGAAACGCTCCGCGATCGCGTCGAAGGCCTGCTGGTAGTTCATGCCGTCGTACTTGCCGGAGTTGACGACGACGCCGTACTCGGGCCAGGCCGCCTGCTGCACGTCGATCTCGCTGCCATCTTCGGGCGCGACGACCTGCTTGATCGGCAGGCCGTATTTCTTCGCAAACTCCCAGTCGCGCTCGTCGTGGCCGGGCACGGCCATGATCGCGCCGGTGCCGTAGCCCATCAGCACGAAGTTCGCGACCCAGACCGGGATCTTCTCGCCGGTCAACGGGTGCGTGGCCTCGACGCCGAGGGCCATGCCTTTCTTTTCCATCGTCTCGAGCGCGGCCTCGGCGGCCTGCATCTTCTTGCAGTCCTCGACGAAGGCCGCGATTTCCGGATCGCGCTCCGCGGCCTTCTGCGCGACCGGGTGTTCGGCGGCCACGGCCATGTAGGTGGCGCCGGCCAGCGTGTCAGGCCGCGTCGTGAAGACGGTCAGCGGCTCGTCCTCGCCGTCGACGTCGAAGCCGAGTTCCACGCCCTCGGAGCGGCCGATCCAGTTGCGCTGCATGGTCTTGACCGGCTCGGGCCAACCGTCCATCGAGTCCAGCGTCTCGAGCAGCTCGTCCGCGTAGGCGGTGATCTTCATGAACCACTGCGGGATTTCGCGGCGCTCGACCAGCGCGTCGGAGCGCCAGCCGCGGCCGTCGATCACCTGCTCGTTGGCGAGCACGGTCTGGTCCACCGGGTCCCAGTTGACGATCGAGTTCTTGCGGTAGACGAGGCCCTTCCTGAACAGGCGCACGAACAGCCACTGTTCCCAGCGGTAATACTCGGGCTTGCAGGTCGTGACCTCGCGCGACCAGTCGTAGCCGTAGCCCAGGCGCTTGAGCTGGCCGCGCATGTAGTCGATGTTCTTGTAGGTCCACTCGGCCGGCGGCACGCCACGCTTGATCGCCGCGTTCTCGGCGGGCATGCCGAACGCATCCCAGCCCATCGGTTGCAGCACGTGCCGGCCCTGCATGCGCTGGTAGCGCGCGATGACGTCCGAAATCGTGAAGACCCGCACGTGCCCCATGTGCAGCTGGCCGCTCGGGTACGGGAACATGGTGAGACAGTAGAACTTGTCTTTGGCGGGATCCTCGTCGACCTCGAAACAGCGTTCCGCGTCCCAGAACTCCCGTGCGACCCGCTCGACCTCGTCGGGTTGGTAACGGACTTCCTTGCTCATCTTCGCCTGGCTATGACCTGGGGGGCGCCGCCGGCGGCGGCATAAACGGCCAAGCTTAACGGGATTTCCCGGATTCCGCAGCCGGCCGCGCCCGGCCCGCCACGGCGAGCCCGGCGAGCGCCAGCGCGGCCAGCAGCACGACCGGCAGGTTGCCGGTACGCGCGTAAGGCGTCAGGCCACCGAGCGGTACGACCTCGCCGGTCAGCGTCGCGAAGCGAAACTGCGGGGCGCGTTCGAGAACGGCGCCGTCAGGCCCGATCAGCGCGCTGATCCCGTTGTTGGTCGCCCGCACCGCGTACCGCCCGACTTCGCGGGCCCGGACGCGGGCAATCTGCAGGTGCTGGTGCGGCGCGATCGAGTCGCCGAACCAGGCGTCGTTGCTGACGTTGACGATCAGCGTCGCCTCGGGAAAGGCGTACAGCTGCTCGCTGCCGTAGGCATCCTCGTAGCAGATCGCGACGGCGATGCGCTCGCCGCCCGCCGTCTCGATCAGCGGCTGGTCTGCGGCGCCGGCCGCGAGATCGCTGTGCGGCAGGCTCAGCAGGCGCATCCAGGAGCGCACGAAGTCCGGCACCGGGAAATACTCGCCGAAGGGCACGAGGTGCCGCTTCCGGTAGACCTGGCGGCCGCGGGCATCGAGGCGGATCACGCTGTTGTAGATGTCCTCGACGTCCTGCTCGAGGATGCCGTAGAGCAGCGTCTGGCCGGCGCGCAGGTCGCCGGCAACGATCTCGATCCACGGCTCGACGCGCGTGTCGAGCGCCGGGATCGCGACTTCGGGCCAGACGACGATTTCGCTGTCGGCGGCCGCGAGCAGCGCATTGCGGTACAGCTCGAGCGTCGGCCGGAACTGCTGCGGCAGCCACTTGCGGTCCTGCGACACGCCGCCCTGCACCAGCGTGACCGTCAGCGGCTCGCCCGCGGGGCGGGTCCAGCCGGTCTGCGGCAGCAGCGCACCGCCGATCCACGGCAGCGCGGCGACGACGAGCATCGCGAGCGGCCGCCAGCCGGATGCCGCCAGCGCGAGGCCGACCGCGCTCACCGCGACCAGCAGCGAGACGCCGTAGACGCCGGCGACCGGCAGCAGCGCGCCGAGCGGCGAGTCGACCTGGCCGTAGCCCAGGCTCAGCCAGGGAAAACCGGTCAGCACCCAGCCGCGCAGCCACTCGACGACGAGCCAGGCCGCCGGCGCGGCGACGAGCAAACGGCCGGGGCGACGCGCGGCAAGCCGTGCGACGAGCCAGCCGCAGGCGGCCAGCCACGCGGCCATGATCGCGACCAGCGCGAGCATCAGGAACACGGCAAGCGCGAGCGGCGCCCGGCCGAACACGTGAATCGAGATCGTGACCCAGTAAGTGCCGGCCAGGAACAGCCCGGCACCGAACGCGAAACCGGCTCGCGCTGCCTGCCGCGGCGTGCCGTGCAGGGCGACGAGGAACAACGGCACGAGCGCAAGCGGCGCGAGCCCGTAGAGGTCGAACGGCGCGAACGCGAGCGTGAGCAGCGCGCCGCTCGCCGCGAGCGGCAGCAGGCCGGCGCGCGGGTAGCGATCCAGCAGCTCGGGCAGGCGCACGCCGGCGCGCGTCGCCATCACCCGTCGGCGTCGTCGCGTGGGGGCAGGCGCTGCACCTGCAGCGAGTCGATGCGGCGGCGGTCCGCGCGGGTCACGCGGAACTCGAAGCCGCCGAACTGCAGGCTCTCGCCGCGGCGCGGCAGGCGGCCGAGCTCGTGCATGACGAGCCCGCCGACGGTGTCGTACAGCTCGTCGTCGAGTTCCACGGCGAAGTACTCGTTGAAGTCCTCGATGCGGGTCAGCGCGCGCACGCTCCAGCAGGGCTGGCCGTCGCGGTCGGCATCGCGCTGGATGGACTCGATCTCCTCGCGGTCGTGCTCGTCGTCGATCTCGCCGACGATTTCCTCCAGCACGTCCTCGATGGTCAGCAGCCCGGACACGCCCCCGTACTCGTCGACGACGATCGCCATGTGGCTGTGCGTGTCGCGAAATTCCTTCAGCAGGGAGTTCAGGCGCTTCGACTCGGGAATGACGGCCAGCGGGCGGATGTATTTGCCGAGATCCAGCTCGCCGCCGGGATTCGCGAAATGCTTCAGCAGGTCCTTGGCCAGCAGCACGCCGAGCACTTCGTCGCGGTCCTCGCCGATCACGGGGAAGCGCGAGTGGCCCGACTCGATGATCACCGGGAGCATGTCCTCGAGCCGCTGGTCGCGCTCGATCACGACCATCTGCGAACGCGGGATCATGACGTCGCGCACCTGCGTCTCAGCTACCTCGAGCACCCCGGCAAGCATGTTCTGCTCGTCGGGGTCGAAGACGCTTTCAGCCTGTTGCAGCAGATCCTGTATTTCTTCGCGGCTCCAGGGCTCGCCGCGGATCGCGCGCACGACACGCGCGATCCATCCGGGATTCCCTGCGCCGCCGGTACTCGGCGGTTTGTCGGTCATCGGACTCGTTGTCGGGGTACTGCGTCGTTACTGAAGCCGGACGGCCGGCCATTGTAGCCCAGCCGTCAGCCGGTTTCCCGCGCCGCGTAGGGATCGGGCAGCCCGCGGGCCGCCAGGATCGCCGTCTCCAGCGCTTCCATCTCCGCGGCCCCGACCGCCTCGGCGTGGTCGTAGCCGAGCAGGTGCAGCGTGCCGTGCACCAGCAGGTGCGCCCAGTGCGCGTCCGCGTCCTTGCCCTGCTCGGCCGCCTCGCGCAGCACCACCGGCGCGCACAGCACGAGATCGCCCAGCGGCAACGCGTCGTCGTCGGGCAGCGGGAGGTCGTCGGCGGCCGGGAAGGACAGCACGTTGGTCGGGCGGTCGCGGTCCCGGTAGCGCCGGTTCAGCGCGCGGCTCTCGGCCTCGTCGACCAGCCGCACCGCGATCTCGGTCTCGTGCCCCGGCGTCCGGCCGGCGGCCGCGAGAGCCGCCTCGCACCAGCCCTGTGCGAACGCCTCGTCCGGCAGCCGCTCGCCGTCGCAGGCGACCTGCAGCTGCACGACGAGGCGCGCGCTCAGGAGGCGTCGCCCTCGCCGCCGTCGGCTTCGTAGGCCTCGACGATGCGCTGCACGAGCTCGTGGCGGACGACGTCGTTCGGCGAGAACCAGGTGAA
The DNA here is from genome assembly GCA_937925605.1 of uncultured Woeseia sp. GTDB lineage: Bacteria > Pseudomonadota > Gammaproteobacteria > Steroidobacterales > Woeseiaceae > Woeseia. The sequence goes on along the minus strand of CALALV010000041.1, from coordinate 21,193 downwards.
GCCGATGCCCTCGACCTCGCCCAGGATGCGTATCGCGTTCTTGAGACCGGACACCTGCCCCGCCGGCAGGTCGATCTGGGTGATGTCGCCGGTGACGACCGCGCGCGAGCCGAAGCCGATGCGGGTCAGGAACATCTTCATCTGCGCGACGGACGTGTTCTGGGCCTCGTCGAGGATGACGAAGGCCTCGTTCAGCGAGCGCCCGCGCATGAAGGCGAGCGGCGCGACCTCGATGACGTTGCGCTCGATCAGCCTGAGCACCTGTTCCGCGCCCAGCATGTCGTACAGCGCGTCGTACATCGGTCGCAGGTAGGGATCGACTTTCTGCGACATGTCGCCCGGCAGGAAGCCCAGGCGCTCGCCGGCCTCGACCGCCGGCCGCACCAGCACGATCCGGCGCACCTGCTCGCTCTCCAGCGCATCGATCGCACCGGCGATGGCGAGGTAGGTCTTGCCGGTGCCGGCCGGGCCGATGCCGAACGCCAGGTCGTGGTCGCGGATATTTTTCAGGTAGCCGCGCTGGTTACGGCCTCGCGCGCGGATGAGCTTGCGGCGCGTCTGGATTTCGTAGACGCCGCCCTCGGCATCGAGATCGGCCGCGCCCGCGTCTTTCATGACGGACTCCTGCAGGCAGATGTGCACGCGTTCCGGGTCCAGGTTTTCACTGCCGGTGAGCTTGAAGAGTGACTTGATGACCTTGCTGCCGATCTGGGCGGCACCGGCGTTGCCGGTAATGCGGAAACGGTTGCCGCGGCTCGTGATGTCGACGTTGAGGCGTTTTTCGATCTGCCGCAGGTGCTCGTCGAACTGTCCGCAGAGATTCGCGAGACGGCTGTTGTCAGCGGGTTCCAGGACGACGTCCCGGGATATTTGCACTGCGTTCAATGGTGGTCGGGCGCCCTCGATGCGAGTACTGGCTCAGGGGAAAGCCTACCGCGATCGATTGCCCGAGGGAATAGCAGATGTCCGCTCGCGGCGCCTTTGTCATAAGACCGCAACGCGGTCCGCGGACGGTATGCCTCAGGCGGCGCGGGGCGCGACCAGCCGGCCACGCAGCGAGTTCGGCAGGGCCTCGGTCACGACGACGTCGACGAAGCGCCCGATCAGCGCGGCATCGCCGTCGAAATTCACCCAGCGCATGTTCTCGGTGCGGCCGCTCATCTGCCGCGGATCCTTCTTCGACGGCTTCTCGACGAGAATGCGCTGGGTCGTGCCGACCATCGCGCGGCTGATTTCGAGCGCCTGCCGGTTGATCCGTTCCTGCAGGCGCGCGAGCCGCTCTTTCTTGACCGCGAGCGGCGTGTCGTCGGCGTAGCTGCCTGCCGGCGTGCCGGGCCGCGCGCTGTAGATGAAACTGAACGACTGGTCGAAGCCAATCTCCTCGACCAGTCGCATCGTCTGCGCGAAGTCCGCCTCGGTTTCGCCGGGGAAGCCGACGATGAAATCGGACGAGATCGAGATGCCCGGCCGCGCCTCGCGCAGGCGACGGATCTTCTGCTTGTACTCGAGCGCCGTGTGCCCGCGCTTCATCCGCGCCAGGATGCGGTCGGAGCCGCTCTGCACCGGCAGGTGCAGGAAGTTCGCGAGCTTCGGCACCTCGGCGTAGGCCTGCACCAGGCTGTCGGTGAATTCCACGGGGTGCGAGGTCGTGAAGCGGATGCGTTCGACGCCGTCGATCGCGGCGACGTAGTAGATCAGCGTTGCCAGGTCCGCGATCCGCCCGTCCGGCATCGGCCCGCGGAATGCGTTGACGTTCTGGCCCAGCAGGTTGATCTCGCGCACGCCCTGCCCGGCGAGCTTGACGACTTCGACGACCACGTCCTCGAGCGGCCGGCTGATCTCCTCGCCGCGCGTGTAGGGCACGACGCAGAACGTGCAGTACTTGCTGCAGCCCTCCATGACCGACACGAATGCGGTCGGACCCTCGGCGCGCGGCTCGGGCAGCCGGTCGAATTTCTCGATCTCGGGAAAGCTGACGTCGACGACCGGCTGGCCCTTCGCGCGCACCTCGTCCAGCATCTGGGGCAGGCGGTGCAGGGTCTGGGGGCCGAACACCATGTCGACGAACGGCGCCCGCTTCGTTATGCCCTCGCCCTCCTGGCTCGCGACGCAGCCGGCGACGCCGATCAGCATCCCGGGGCGTTGCTCCTTGAACGGCCGCCAGCGGCCCAGCTCGGAGAAGACTTTTTCCTGGGCCTTCTCGCGGATCGAGCAGGTGTTGACCAGCAGCAGGTCGGCCTCGCCCGGGTCGTCGGTCAGCTCGTAGCCGTGCGAGGCACGCAGCACGTCCGCCATCTTCTCCGAGTCGTACTCGTTCATCTGGCAGCCGTAGGTCTTGATGTAGAGGCGGGCGGTCATGGCGGGGACTGGCGGATATCCGGGCTCTCCGAGCCTAGCGAATGAACCCGAGGCTTTCCAGCTTGACCAGGATCCGGTGCGCGGCCAGGTCCGGCGTGATCTCGCTCGTGTCGATCACCGCCTCGGGTCGCGCCGGCGCCTCGTAGGGGTCGCTGATGCCCGTGAACTCCGGGATGATGCCGGCCCGCGCCTTCGCGTACAGGCCCTTGCGGTCGCGGGTCTCGCAGACCTCGAGCGGCGTGGCGACGTGCACCTCGACGAAGCCGCCGCCGGCGCCGGTGACGGTATCGCGGACCTTGCGCCGGGTCGCCGTGTACGGCGCGATCGGCGCGCAGATCGCGATGCCGCCGTGCTTGGCGATCTCGCTCGCGACGAAGCCGATGCGCAGGATGTTCAGGTCGCGGTGTTCCTTGGAAAATCCGAGCTCGCTCGACAGGTTCTGGCGCACGATGTCGCCGTCGAGCAGGCTGACCTGGCGCCCGCCGATTTCGAGCAGCTTGGTCATCAGCGCGTTCGCGACCGTCGACTTGCCGGAGCCGGACAGGCCCGTGAAGAACACGACGAAGCCCTGCCGGTGGCGCGGCGGGTGGCTGCGCCTGAGTTCGGCGACGACCTCGGGGAACGAAAACCACTCGGGGATCTCGAGGCCCTCCTGCAGCCGCCGGCGCAGCTCGGTGCCGGAGATGTTCAGCACGTGATCCTCGTCGCTGGTCTCGTCGACCGGCACGTACTGCGCGCGGTTCTCCGCGTAGACCATGAGCCGGAACGGCACCATCGTGATGTCGAGCTCCTGCTCGTGCGCCTTCAGGAGCTCCTGCGCGTCGTACGGCCCGTAGAAGTCCTCGCCGTCGGCGTTCTTGCCCGGGCCGGCGTGATCGCGGCCGACGATCAGGTGCGTGCAGCCGAAGTTCTTGCGGATGATTGCGTGCCACAGCGTTTCGCGCGGGCCCGCCATGCGCATCGCGAGCGGCAGCAGGCTGAGCATGCTGGTCTGCTCCGGGTAACGCTGCACGAGCAGCTCGTAGCAGCGCACGCGCGTGAAGTGGTCAATATCGCCGGGCTTGGTCAGGCCGACTACCGGGTGGATCAGCAGGTTGGCCTCCACGTCGCGCGCGGCCCGCTGCGTCAGTTCCTGGTGCGCGCGGTGCATCGGGTTGCGCGTCTGGAACGCGACGACCTTGCGCCAGCCGAGCTTCGCGAAGCGCTCGCGCAGCTCGGCGGGGCTGTCGCGCAGGTGCCGGAAGTCGTAGTGCGTCGGCGGCTCGACGCCGGTCAGGCGGCCGCCGACGTAGACCGGGTTCGCGACGTTCAGCAGGTAGTGCACGCCCGGATGCTCGGCATCTGTCGTGCCGAACACGCCCTCGGCCTCGCGCTGCCGGTCGGGCGTCCAGACGTCGCCGACCTCGAGCGTCGCGACCAGCACGCCCTCGAGATCGCGCAGCGCGATGCGCTGGCCCTGCTCGAGGCTCCCGGCGAAGGCCTCGGACACGTCGAGCGTGATCGGGATCGGCCACAGCAGGCCGTTGGCGAGCCGCATGCCATCGACGACCGCGTCGTAATCCTCGCGCCCGAGAAAACCCTCCAGCGGCGAAAACGCGCCGTTCAGCAGCAACTCGAGGTCACAGAGCTGGCGCGGCGTCAGGTTCCACGACGGGTAGTCGCGCGCCGCGCGCTTTTCTTCCTCGGCCGCCTCGGCCGACAGGTACAGGTTCTTCAGCTCGCCGCCGTGCGCGGCCTTGTTGGCACCCATGAACCGTTCTCCCCTCCTTGTTGGCCGCCGCGGGCGGCGTGCTATCGAAAGTGACGACGCACGCGCCCCTGCCGCTCAGGGCGACACGCCGGCCGGGCGCGTGCCCGGCCACTGGCGCACCGGCCCGGAGGGAGCCGGCTCAGAACGGGATGTCGTCGTCGAAATCGTCGCTGGGCGCGGGCGCGGGCCCGGATGGCTCGGACGAACGGCCCATCGGCGCGCCGCCGCCACCACCACCACCGCCGCCACCGCCGGAGCGGCCGCCGAGCATTTGCATCTCGTCGGCAATGATCTCGGTCGTGTAGCGATCGTTGCCCTGCTTGTCCTGCCACTTGCGGGTCTTCAGGCGCCCCTCGAGGTAGACCTGCGAGCCCTTGCGCAGGTATTCGGCCGCGATCTCCGCGAGGCGGCCGAACATGGCGACGCGGTGCCATTCGGTTTCTTCCCGCTGCTCGCCGGTCTGCTTGTCCTTCCACGAACGCGACGTGGCCACGGACAGGTTGGTGACGGCGCTGCCCGACGGCATGTAGCGGGTCTCGGGGTCGTTACCCAGATTGCCGACGAGGATGACTTTGTTGATTCCACGGGCCATGGCGGTTCCTGGTGCTTGCGTGAGAGGCCTTATGCGCCTTCGGTTCTTCGCTGTCCGCCGGGGCGGAGGGCTGCCCATTGTAGAGCCTGCCCGGTCAAATGCCAGCCTCGTTTCCGGCGTCCGCGGCGGGTTTCTGCGACCAACTGCCGATCGCGAGCAGGACCAGCCAGAGCAGCGCGGTGCCGGCGACCACGCTGAATACCAGCGCCGGCCGGGCGTGGCCGAGCAGCAGTCCGCCGAGCACGCCGCCGGCGAACGCGCCGAGGAACTGGCTGCTCGCGAACAGGCCGAGCGAGGCGCCGCGGGCCTCGCCGTGGGCGAGGATCGACACGCGGGCCGGCAGCGCGGCCTCGAGGAAATTGAAGCCGGCGAAGAACAGCGTGACCCCGGCCGTGACGGTCACCGTCGACGGCGGCGGCAGGGCCAGCAGGGCCTGTCCGCCGGTCAGCAGCGAGACCGCGGCGGCGAAGGTCCAGCGCTTGCCGCTGCGCTCGTCCGCGAGAATCAGCGGCACCGTGCCTGCCAGCGAGAGCAAGAGCGCCCCGACCAGCACCTGCCAGTGCGTCTCGGCCGGCATGCCGAGCGCGTCGCTCAGCACGAAGGGCAGTGCGACGAAACTCGCCGTCAGCATCGCGTGCAGCAGCAGCACGTACAAGTCGAGCTCGAGCAGCGCGGGCCGTAGCGCCGCGCGCGCCGTGATCCGCGAGCGCGGCCGGCGGTCCGCCGCGACCTGCGGCAGGCGCGTGACCAGCGCGATCGCCACGCCGGCCAGGACCGCGGCGAGCCAGAACAGCAGCCGCACGCCGCCGACGGCGGCGATCAGCGGGCCCATGATCAGCGCCAGCAGGAACGCCGCCCCGATGCTGATGCCGAAGAAGGCCATCGTGCGCGTGCGCACCTCGGCGCGGGTCTCGTCCGCGAGCAGCGCCGTCAGCGTCGCGGATATCGCGCCGCCGCCCTGCAACAGGCGCCCCGCGATGATGCCGTAGATGGTGTCCGACAGCGCGGCCAGCACGCTGCCCGCGGCGAATATCGCGAGTCCCGCGACGATGACCGGCTTGCGGCCGACGCGGTCCGACCAGGCACCGAACGGGATCTGCAGCAGCGCCTGCGTGAGCCCGTAGCCGCCGACCGCGAGGCCGATCGTCAGCGGCGTTGCGCCCTCGAGGCCGGTGCTCCACGCCGCGAGCACGGGCAGCAGCGCGAACAGGCCGAACATGCGGCAGGTCGAGATCGCCGCGACGATACCGACCGTGCGCCGCTCCGCGGGCAGCATCGCGCTGAAGAATCCGTTTCGGGCTGTGCTCATCGGGCTCGGGCGTGGCTCAAGGGCTTGATAACGGCCTGATCCGGCACCAGATCACGGGATCGCGCGGCCCGCAGGGCCGTTCCCGCGCGCGGGGCCGCTTTGCGCCCGTCTCGGGCGGCCGCGTATATTAGCAGGTTGTTTCGCGCATTCTCACCCGCGCACGCCCCCCTTCCGGACAGCAGATGAAATCGATCGACATACGCGGCGCACGCACGCACAACCTGAAGAACCTCGACCTGAGCCTGCCGCGCGACAAGCTCATCGTGTTCACGGGTCTGTCCGGCTCGGGCAAGTCCTCGCTCGCGTTCGACACGATCTACGCGGAAGGCCAGCGCCGCTACGTCGAGTCGCTGTCGGCCTACGCGCGGCAGTTCCTGTCGATGATGGAGAAACCGGACGTCGACCACATCGACGGCCTGTCGCCGGCGATCTCGATCGAGCAGAAGTCCACGTCGCACAATCCACGCTCGACCGTCGGCACCGTCACCGAGATCTACGACTACCTGCGCCTGCTGTACGCGCGCGCCGGCCAGCCGCGCTGCCCGGACCACGACGTGACGCTCGAGGCGCAGACCGTGAGCCAGATGGTGGACCAGGTGCTCGCGCTGCCCGAGGGCACGAAGCTCTTGCTGCTCGCGCCGGTCGTCGACAACCGCAAGGGCGAGCACCTGCAGCTGATGCGCGACCTGCAGGCGCAGGGCTTCATCCGCGCGCGCATCAACGGCGAGGTCTGCGAACTCGACGACCCGCCGAAGCTCGACCTGCGCCGCAAGCACACGATCGAGGCGGTCGTCGACCGCTTCAAGGTCAAGGGCGACCTGAAACTGCGGCTGGCCGAGTCCTTTGAGACCGCGCTCAGGCTCGCCGACGGCTCCGCGCGCGTCGCGTTCATGGACGAGCCGGAGCGCGAGGAACTCGTGTTCTCGGACCGCTTCGCCTGCGCGATCTGCGGCTACGCGCTCGCCGAGCTCGAGCCGCGGCTGTTCTCGTTCAACAACCCGAACGGCGCCTGCCCGGGCTGCGACGGCCTCGGCGTGCGCCAGTTCTTCGATCCCGAGCGCGTGGTCGTCAACGAGGAGCTGTCGCTCGCCGGCGGCGCGATCCGCGGCTGGGACCGGCGCACGACCTTCTACTTCCAGATGATCAGGAGCCTCGCCGAGCACTATGGCTTCGACGTGGAAACGCCGTTCAGCGAGCTGGGCGAGAAACTCCAGAACCGGGTCCTCTACGGCAGCGGCAAGGACAAGATCGAGTTCTACTACGAGAACACCCGCGGCGTGCAGGTGCGCCGCAAGCACCGTTTCGAGGGCGTGATCCCGAACCTCGAGCGCCGCTACCGCGAGACCGAGTCCTCGGCCGTGCGCGAGGAGCTGTCGCGCTTCCTGAACAGCCAGCCCTGCCCGGACTGCGACGGCACCCGGCTGAACCGTGCCGCGCGCCACGTCTTCGTCGCCGACCGCGCGCTGCCGGAAATCAGCGAGCTGTCCGTCGGCCACGCGCTCGAGTTCTTCGCAACGCTCGAACTCGACGGCTGGCGCCAGACGATCGCCGACAAGATCGTCAAGGAGATCGGCGACCGGCTCGGCTTCCTGTCCGACGTCGGCCTCGACTACCTGTCGCTGAACCGCTCGGCCGAAACGCTGTCCGGCGGCGAGGCCCAGCGCATCCGGCTCGCGAGCCAGATCGGCTCGGGGCTGGTCGGCGTCATGTACATCCTCGACGAACCGTCGATCGGGCTGCACCAGCGCGACAACCAGCGCCTGCTCGGCACGCTGACGCACCTGCGCGACATCGGCAACACGGTCATCGTCGTCGAGCACGACGAGGAGGCCATCCTCGCCGCCGACCACGTCGTCGACCTGGGCCCCGGCGCCGGCGTGCACGGCGGCAAGGTCGTGGCCGAGGGCACGCCCGCCGCGATCAAGCGCAACCCGCAGTCGCTGACCGGCCAGTACCTGTCGGGACGCCGCGCCATCGCCGTACCGGCCGAGCGCGCCGCGGCCGACCCGAAGCGCCAGCTGCGCATCGAGGGTGCACGCGGCAACAACCTGAAGAACGTGACCGTCGACATCCCGGTCGGCCTCATGACCTGCGTCACCGGCGTGTCGGGGTCGGGCAAGTCGACGCTGATCAACGACACGCTGTACAAGGCCGTCGCGGAAGACCTGAATCGCTCGAGCAAGAACGCGGCGCCGCACGACGCCATCCACGGGCTCGAGCACGTGGACCGGGTCATCGACATCTCGCAGGCGCCGATCGGGCGCACGCCGCGCTCGAACCCGGCAACCTACTCCGGCCTGTTCACGCCGATCCGCGAGCTGTTCGCCGGCACGCAGGAGTCGCGTTCGCGCGGCTACATGCCCGGGCGCTTCAGCTTCAACGTCAAGGGCGGCCGCTGCGAGGCCTGCCAGGGCGACGGCGTGCTGAAAGTGGAGATGCACTTCCTGCCGGACGTGTACGTGCCCTGCGACGTCTGCCAGGGCCAGCGCTACAACCGCGAGACGCTGGAGATCCGCTACAAGGGCAGGAACATCCACGAAGTCCTCGAGATGACGGTCGAGGACGCGCTGGAGTTCTTCCGCAACGTGCCGGTCGTGGCGAAGAAGCTGCAGACCCTGATGGACGTCGGCCTGTCCTACATCCGCCTCGGCCAGAACGCGACGACGCTGTCGGGCGGCGAAGCGCAGCGTATCAAGCTGGCGAAGGAGCTGTCGAAGCGCGACACCGGCAGCACGCTGTACATCCTCGACGAGCCGACCACCGGCCTGCACTTCCACGACATCGAGCAGCTCCTGCACGTCCTGCACCGGCTGCGCGACCGCGGCAATACCGTCGTCGTCATCGAGCACAACCTCGACGTGATCAAGACCGCCGACTGGATCGTGGATCTCGGCCCCGAGGGCGGCGACGGTGGCGGCGAGGTCATCGCCCGCGGCACGCCGGAGCAGGTGGCGGGCAACCGCAAGTCCTTCACGGGAGAGTACCTGCGGCCGCTGCTCGCAAGCGTCACGCTGAAGAAAACCCGTCGCGGCCGCAAGAGCCGCTGAACGAAGGCGCGCGGCTCAGCCGAGCCGCGCGCGCGCCCAGTCGTCGAAAGCCTGCGCGAAACGCGCGGGCGCCCCCGGGTCCATGCGCAGGTACAGCGAGGGCTCGATCAGCTCCAGTTCCATCAGCAGGAAACGCCCGTCGGCGGCGCGCACGAAGTCGCTGCGCGCGTACAGCGGCGCCGGGGTGACCCGCGCGAGCACGGCATCGGCGACGTCGGCGAGTCCCGCTTCGGGACGGCAGGCCTCGATGTGCGCGCCGTGCTCCTCCTGCACGCGGAAATCGCCCGGCTTCGGCCGCTTGCGGATCGCGTGCGACAGCGTGCCGCCGATGTGGAACAGCGAGTACTCGCCCTCGCCGCGGATCGCCTGCACGAACGGCTGCACCATGCAGGCGCGCTCCGCGAACACGCGCGCGAGCTCGGCGCGCAGGGCCGGGTCGAGCGGACCCTCGAGCGGATAGGTATGCGTTGCGTTGGTGCTGACGACCGGCTTGACGACCAGCGGCTCGAGCGCGGCGCGGCGCGCCAGCGCGTCGATCTCCGCGGCGCCGAGCCGCTCGTGCCACTCGGTCGGGACGATGTCGACACCCTGTTGCCCGAGGTCGCGCAGGTAGGTCTTCGCCAGGTTCCAGCGCACCAGTTCGAGCGGATTCGCCAGCAGCGCGCCGGCGGCCTCGATCGCGGCCAGCACGCCGAGGAAATGCCCCGGGTTCTCGGGGTAGTCCCACGGCGTGCCGACGTAGACGGCCTGCCAGCGACGCCAGTCGACCGTGCGCTGCCACGGCACGCTGTCCACGGACCAGCCCAGTGCACCGAGCGGCTCGATCGCGAGCTCGGCGTCGATCGACCAGCCGCGCGTGTCTTCCATGGTCAGGAACGCGCAACGCAGCGCGCCGCTCACGATCCGTCCTCGCGCGCCGGGAAGCGGCCGTGGCCCAGGAAGTGGCTGACGAGTCGCAGCACCTCGGCGTCGCGCATCATGAACGCGTGGCTCGCGTGGACGACGCGGAAGTCGGCCATACCGGGCAGGCGCGTGTCGGCGACCGACACGCGGCCGTCGTCCGGATCCGCGAGCATCGCCGAGGTCAGCGGGTCGATCGAGCGGTCGCCGGCAATCACGGCGAATTCGAAGTCCGGCGGGCCGAGGGCCAGCGGTACGCTGTCCGGCCCCTTGCCGAGCTGGCGCCCGGCCGGGCCGTTGAGCCACCCGTAGCCGGGGAAGCCGCGCCAGCGATCCGCGGCCCGGCTGCCGCGGTTCGGCGGCCCCAGCATGACGACCCGGCCGAGCCGCTCGATTGCGCGATCGGCCGTGTACTGGCGCACCAGGATGCCGCCGAGCGAATGGGTCACGAAGTGCACCGCCGGCGCGTCGCCGCAGGCCGCGAGCCCGCGGCCGACCGCGAGCGGCGCCAGGATCTCGATCGGGTGCTCGCGCGACGGGTAGTCGACGTTCGCAACGCGGTAACCCTCCTCCGCGAGCGCCTCGGCCATGCGCCGCATCGAGCGAGCCGTGCGCGCAAGCCCGTGCAGGAGCACGACGCAGTCGCCGTCGGCCGGGGCGGCGGGCGAGGTCGGCGGCAGCGCGGCGAGCAGCGCGGCGGCGAACAGCGCCGGCCGGCAGCGCATTCAGCCGTGGCCCCGCGCGGCCAGCTGGCGATCGTGCGGTTTGCCGAGCAGCACGAGCGCCAGGATCGCGCCCGCGAGCGCGAAGGCCATGTCGGACTGCGTGTCCCAGGCGTAGCCCTGCGTGCCGAGGAAGGACTCCGCGGCCTCCTCGGACAGCAGCGCGACCCACCACTCGATCAGCTCGTAGAACGCGCTGACTCCGAGGCAGAAGGCGACGATGAAGAAGTTGCGCCAGGCCACCGTGCTGAAAACGCCCTTCGCGATGACTATCTCGCGCGCGACCAGCGCCGGTACGAAACCCTGCGCGAAATGGCCGAGCTTGTCGTAGTTGTTGCGCGACTGGCCGAGCAGGTCGCGCAGCCAGTCGCCGGCCGGCACCTCCGCGTAGGTGTAGTGACCGCCGACCATCAGGATGACGCAGTGCACGAGGATCAGTGCGTAGACGAGCGGCGTCAGCGGAAAGCGTCGCCGGGTCGCCAGCAGGATCGCGGCCGCGACAACGGCCGGGAGCACCTCGAGGGCCCAGGTCGGGTAGTCGTGCGGCCGGACGGCGGACCAGGCGAGGACGAGCAGGAACGCGACGCCCCAGGCCACGGGCCCGGCACGGCTCAGGCTGGCGCGCGCGTTCACGAGGGCATCAGGCCTCGAACCAGAATTCGATCTCCGAGGTCGCCACCTCGAAGCGCGCGGCGTGCTCTTCCTGCGGCTCCAGGCGGTACCAGTCGCCCGGGCCGTAGCGCTCCTCGCGGCCGTCGCGGACCAGGCGCAGCTCACCCTCGGTAATCACGCCGACGTTGCGGGTCGGATGCGTGTGCGGCTCGATCACGGTACCGGCCGGGTAGGACGCGAACAGTACCTCGCAGCCTTCGGCGGCGAGCCGGTAAGCGTCGAAGGGACCATCGAACTCGGGCAGCGCACGTATCAGCGCGGGGAAATGACTCCGGTCCATCGTCGCTCCTCGGGTCAGTAGTGCGGTGGCTTCTCGTCCTGCGTGCGCGCCTCGTTCGCCTCGGCGAGCGCGACGAGCTGCGCTTCGAGCGTCGCGAGCAGCCGCACGCAGCGGTCGAGCTGGCCCTGCTGGGAGATCAGCACGTCGTTCAGCTCGGCCAGGGCCTGCTCCTGGTAGGCCACCCGGGTTTCGATATCGATCAAGCGTTGTTCGTCCACGGTGCCCGCCTGTATGCTTCGTCCGGACGCGCGCTGGCGTCTCCCGTGACACTACGGCGCCGGCCGCGAGACTGCAATCCCGCGCCCGGCGCGCCCGCGCAAGCCTGGTTCATGTCCCTGATTCGCTTCGAAGACGTGTCGCTGGATTTCGGCGACCGCCGCATACTCGACGGCGCCGTGCTGGCGATCGACAAGGGCGAGCGCGTCTGCCTGATCGGCCGCAACGGGGCCGGCAAGTCGACGACGATGAAACTGCTGGCCGGTCGTCTCGAACCCGACCGTGGCGAGATCGTGCGCGCCGACGGGCTCATCGTCGCAGAGCTCGAGCAGTCGCTGCCGGACGCCGACGACGAAACGGTGGACCAGGTCGTGCGCGGCGGCCTCGCGCACGTGCAGGCGCTGCTGGACGAACACCGGGAACGCTCGGCCGCGGCGACCGACCCGGTCGCGCTCGCCGGGCTGGAGGAACTGCACCGGCGCATCGATGCGCTCGACGGCTGGCAGATCGAGCAGCGCGTCGAGGCCATCGTCTCGGACCTGAACCTGCCGGCCGGGCGGCGCATGGCCGAGCTGTCCGGCGGCTGGCGGCGCCGCGTTGCGCTGGCGCGGGCGCTCGTGCAACGGCCGGACCTGCTGCTGCTCGACGAGCCGACCAACCACCTCGACATCGTCACCATCGAGTGGCTGGAGCACGTCGTCATGGGCTTCGGCGGGGCGGTGCTGTTCATCACCCACGACCGCACCTTCCTGCGCCGGCTGGCCACGCGCATCGTCGAGATCGACCGCACGCGCCTGACGAGCTGGCCCGGCGACTTCGACAACTACCTGCGGCGCAAGGAGAAGGCGCTCGAGGACGAGGCCAGCCTCAACGCCCGCTTCGACAAGAAGCTCGCCGAGGAGGAAATCTGGATCCGCCAGGGCATCAAGGCGCGGCGCACACGCAACGAGGCCCGCGCCCGCGCGCTCGAGGAAATGCGCCGCGAGCGGGCTGCGCGGCTGACCGTCGAGGGCGGCGCGCGCATGCACATCGAGGAGGCCGCCGACTCCGGGCGCAAGGTCATCCGCGCGCGCAAGGTGGGCTTCCGCTACGGCGAGCAGGTACTGCTCGAAGATTTCTCGATACGCATCATGCGCGGCGACCGGATCGGCATCATCGGCAACAACGGCGTCGGCAAGACCACCCTGCTCAGGCTGCTGCTCGGCGAGCTCGAACCGCAAACCGGCACGATCAAGCTCGGCACCAACCTCGTCATCGGCTACTTCGACCAGCTGCGGGCGACGCTCGAGGAGGACAAGTCGGTGGCCGACAACGTCGGCGACGGCCGCACCTACATACGCATGGGCGGCGCGGACCGCCACGTCATCGGCTACCTGAAGGGTTTCCTGTTCAGCCCGAAACGCGCGCTCATGCCGGTGAAGGCCCTGTCCGGCGGCGAGCGCAACCGCGTGATCCTGGCCAGGCTGTTCACGCGGCCCGCGAACCTGCTGGTGCTCGATGAACCGACCAACGACCTCGACATGGAAACGCTCGAGGTGCTCGAGCAGCAGCTGACCGAGTTCGCGGGTACGCTGCTCGTCGTCAGCCACGACCGCGAGTTCCTGGACAACGTGGTCACGAGCACGATCGTGTTCGAGGAAGACGGCGTTCGCGAGTATGTCGGCGGCTACAGTGACTGGCTGCGTCACGGCCGGCGCCTCGCCGAACTGGACAACCCGGCGAAACGCAGGCGCGAGGCCGAACGCGCGGCCAGGCCCGTCGCACGGCCCGCCGCGCCGGCCGCGGCGAAACTGAAATACCACGAGCAGCGCGAGCTGGACGGCCTGCCCGCGCGCATCGGCGCGCTCGAGGAGGCTATTGCGGCACTCGAGGCCCGCATCGCCGCACCGGCGTTCTACGCCGCCGGTTTCGACGCCACGCAGCCCGTGCTCGACGAGCTGGCAGAGCGCCAGGCGGAACTCGAGCGGCTCGTCGAGCGCTGGGCCGAGCTCGAGGAAAAACAGGAAGCCTGGCGGGCAGCGCGCGACGGCCGGGCCTGACCCGGCGCCCGCAGGCCGTCAGAGGAGCTGCAGCGCGATCAGCAGCTGGCTCGCGAAGCCGGCGACGAAGGCCAGCGTCCGCACCCACGGGATCGCGAGGGTATAGGCGATCACGTGCACCAGCCGCGCCCAGAAGTAGACCTGCGCCGCGAGCACGGTGGTGTCGTTGCTGACCCCGGCCGCGTGCGCGATCAGTACCAGCGCGGCAAACACGACGAGGTTCTCGATCGCGTTGGCGTGCGCCGCCTTCATGCGCTGTGCCCAGGCCGCCATCGGCGGCGGGTTCTCCGGGTAGCCGACCGCGTCGACCAGCCCGCGCACGGCGATCATGTTGAGGATGTACGGGGCCCACAGCAATGCCGTCAGCGTCGTCACCCAGGTCAGGTACATCAGTTCGGTACTCATACCCCCACCCCTTTTTTCGGCTTTGTTTTTCCTAGCTTGCCGCGCCCGGCGCCGATGGCGCGAGGCGAAAATCAGTGTACAGAAAACCGCTGCGCCCGGTCGTCTTGCCGGCTCGCACCGGAATGCGCTGTCGCAGCATCGGTCCGTCGGTGACGAAAGTATGAAACTCGCCGTGCTCGCCGCAGGGGTCGACGCCGGCGGGCAGGTCGTCAAGGAACGCCTCGTCGTAGACCCTGCCGGCGAACGAGCGCTGCAGGCGGCGCGGGTCGATGCAGGTCACGACCGCCCGCAGCCCGCCGTCGACCATCTCCCGCGCGAGTTGCTCCGTTGGCTCGCCCCAGAGCGGAAACAGCGCGTCGAGTTCGCTGCCGCGCAGGACGCGCTCCCGGTAGGCGCGGACGTCGTCGAGAAACAGGTCGCCGTAGGCGATCGCCTGCACGCCCTCGGCGCGGGCGCGCTCGAATGCCGCGTGCATGGCTCGCTCGTAGTCGTCGTTGCGGGCAGGCTGCGGCAGCGGCACGCGCACCAGCGGGACGCCGAGTTCCGTGGCCTGCCGATCCAGCAGGTCGCCGCGCACCGCGTGGATCGCGATGCGGCCGTCCTCGCGGTCGACCGTCGTCAGCAGGCCGGTGACCTCGATGGCCGGGTCTTCGCGCAGGCGCTTGAGCGCCCAGGCGCTGTCCTTGCCGCTGCTCCAGGAAAGCCAGACGCGCGTCACGACCGCGCGCCGCCCGCTCGCCCTCGCCGGGTGTCCGTTGTCATGCTTGCCTTACCCCGAACAAAAAGAGCCCGAAGCACGGCGTCACCGCCGCACCCCGGGCTCTGTTTTTCAGCACTGCGTTTTCTGTTGCCCCGGGAACCGGGGCCGGACGATCGTCAGTGCCAGTACGGCCGTTTCCGGCTCGTTGCCCGGCGCTGCCGGGCAGACGGGCTCAGATCGGCGTTACGTTTTCGGCCTGCGGGCCTTTCTGGCCCTGGGTCACCTGCATCGAAACGCGCTGACCCTCGTGCAGCGTGCGACGGCCATCGCCGTTGATCGCGCTGTAGTGCACAAAAACGTCCTTGCCGCCTTCGCGCTCAATGAAACCGAAACCCTTCTCGTCATTGAACCACTTGACGGTACCTTCGACTTGCTCTGACATATCGTTCTTTTAACTCTTGCTGCTGCCAGTCCAGTGCAACGGACCGGCTTGATGAACACCGGCACGATGCCGGCAATGAACACTCCGAACAATCGCACGACTCTGACCGCGTTGCCGCGGGCGGGGTCCGCCCGTTCGAAGATGCCCGTAGTCTACGCCAGTCGCGCGAATTCGCAACTAAATACTTCGCCACAGGCGCTTGATTTGGCGTGAGAAATTCCGGGGCCGGCGTACCGGGCAGTCCACCCTGGTCGTTTTTCCGACGCCCGGGTCGGCAAGCCGGATCGCGGACAACGCTGTCATCCGGCGCCGCGACCGTCCGCCGCGTCCGCACCGGCGCCCGGCCGGATCGTGCACGATCCGGCTCGCCGGCCCGCTCAGCCGTGCCGGCGGCGCATCTCCGCGACCGATTCGTCGATCAGCGTCCGCAGCACGTCGCGGTCGACGTCGTCGAGCGACTTCACGTACAGGCAGGACTTGCCGGTCTTGTGCTTGCCGAGTTTTTTCATGAGCGCGTCGTAGCGCTTGAAACCCGGCATGATGTACAGCGTCAGCGCCTGCTTGCGCGGCGAGAAGCCGGTCAGGAACCAGCTGCCCTCGCGGCCGGATTCGTAGCGGTAGTCGTAGCGCCCGAAGCCGACGATCGCCGGCCCCCACATCTCGGCCTTCGCGCCGGTCGCCTCGCGCATCATCTTCGCGACCGCCTTGCAGTCCGCGCGCCGCCCGGCATCCTCGATGCCGTTCAGGAACGCCGTCACGCTCTTGCCGGTTTTTTTCGTCTTCAGGTCGGCCATGCCCCTCTGCCCCTCTGCCCCTCTGCCCCGCTGTCAGCTGGTCCCGAACAGGCGGTCGCCGGCGTCGCCGAGGCCCGGCACGATGTACTTGCGCTCGTCGAGGTGCGAGTCGACGCTCGCCGTGTACACCTTGACGTCCGGGTGCGCCTCGGCCAGCGCAGCCAGCCCCTCGGGACAGGTCACGATGCAGATCATCGCGATCCGCTTCGCGCCGGCTTCCTTCAGCTCGCTGATGGCCGCCGCCGCGGAGCCGCCGGTCGCGAGCATCGGGTCGATCACGAGACAGAGCGCGTCGGGCGTCTCCGTCGGCAGCCGCTTGTAATAGCTCACCGGCTGCTTGGTCTTCGGGTCCCGGTACATGCCGATGAAACCGACCCGCGCTGTCGGCGCGAGGTCCAGCAGGCCTTCGAGCATGCCGACGCCGGCGCGCAGGATCGGCACGACGACGAGGTCCTCCGCGATGCGATGACCGCGCGCGGTGCCGACCGGCGTCTTGACGTCGATGTCCTCGACCCGGACCTCCTTCAGCGCCTGGTAGCACAGGAACATCGTGATCTCGGTGGCGAGCTCGCGAAACTTCTTGTGCCCGGTTTCGGCATCGCGGATCAATGCCAGCTTGTGTTGCACCAGCGGGTGCCTGACTTCTTCGTGCATGCGGCTGCCTCCCCGGCAGATCGTTGTTCTTGCGCCGGCACGAGTATACCCGCGGGCCGGCTTCCGGCGCTTCAGTCGCCGAGCTCGACCCGCACCTCCGTGCGCACGGAGTTCGCGATGAAGCACTGCTCGTGGGCACGCTCGTGCAGCGCTTCGAGCTGCTCGCGCGCCGGCTCACCCCCCGGGAAGCGGCAGCGCGGCCTCAACGTCACGCGCGTGATCGCCGTGCGGCCGGCCTCGTCCCTGCGCATGACGCCGTCCGCTTCGTCGACGTACTCGTCGACGACGATGCCGGCGGCCGCCGCGAGCGACAGGAAGAACAGCATGTGGCAGCTCGACAGCGCGGCGACGAACGCCTCCTCGGGATCGACGTTGGCCGCGACTGAGCAGGGCTCCGGCACGATCTGCGGCGAGGCAGAGGCCGGCACGCGGAGGCCCCCGTCGAACTGCCACTCGTGCGCGCGGCTGTAGCGCTCGCTCTCGAACGGCAGCTCGCCGCGCTGCCAGCGGATCGTCGCGGTGTAGCGGCCCATCTCCCCGAAATCCTCAGTCCGTCGGCCGTTCCCGGTTTTCCGTGCCTTCGCCCGGCGTCACGAACAGCATCGTCGTCGGCTCGGCCACCCGGGCGGTGTGCCAGGTAGCGCGAGGCACGATGACGAAGTCACCCGGCCCTGCCAGCTCGGCGCGGCGTTCGCCGCCGGCTTCGCGCAGGTGCAGCGTCGCGCGACCGGACAGCAGGCAGACGATTTCCTCGCCGTGCGGATGCCGTTCCCAGGTCGGCCAGTCGCTGTCGAAACGGTGCATCGCCACGAGGCTGTGCCCGGCGAAACCCGCGAAGAGTTTGTCGAGCTCGGCATAGATCGACGGCGTCACGGGCACCGGGATCGCTCGCTGTTCGGGCGTCGTCACGACAAAGGTCGTGGCCAGGTTGGCCGGCGACTCACTCATGGCGCTTCCTCATGCCAGGCGCAGCCCGTTCGCGCAGGGGCGGTCCGGTACGGCGAGCACGACGCTGCCGTCGTCCTGCACGAGCCCGGTCACGAGGCACTCGGACATGAACGGCCCGATCTGTTTCGGCGGGAAATTGACGACGCCGAGCACCTGCTTGCCGACCAGCTCGTCCGCGGCGTAGAGGTCGGTAATCTGCGCCGAGGAACGCCGCGTGCCGAGCGCCGGCCCGAAGTCGACGGTCAGCTTGTAGGCCGGCTTGCGCGCCTCGGGGAAGGGCTCCGCGGCAACGATCGTGCCGACGCGGAGTTCCACGCGCTCGAATTCCTTCCAGCTCAGGTCGCCCATGTCGATCCCGCGGTCATCCCGCGCCGGCCGCCTGGAACAGCCCGCTCTGCGCGAGGCCGTCGAGTATGAACTGCACGGCGAGACCGGTCAGCAGCACGCCCAGCACGCGCATGATGACCTGCATGCCGGTGACCCCGAGCAGCCGCTGCAGCGGGGTCGCGAGCAGCATGCCGGCCAGCGTGATCAGGAGCACCAGCAGCAGTGACACGAGCACGACGCCCTGCAGCAGGAAATTGCCGCTGACCTCGGCCATCAGCAGAATCGACGCGCCCATCGCGCCCGGACCCGCGATCAGCGGCGTCGCCAGCGGGAACACCGTGATGTCCTGCTTGAGGCTCGCCTCCTCGGTCTCCTCGGGCGTCGTCGAGGTGCCGCCCGAGGTCCGCGCGAACACCATCTCGATGCCGATCAGCAGCAGCAGGATGCCGCCGGCGATGCGCAGCGCCGGCAACGAGATGCCGAGCGTGTCTAGCAGGAGTTCGCCCGCGATCGCGAAAAACACGAGGATGATCGTCGCGATCAGCGTGCCGCGCAGCGCAATGCGCCGCCGCTCGCGCGGCTGCGCGTTGTGCGTCAGGGCAGCGAACATCGCCGCCACGTCGGGCGGCCCGATCGTGGCGAAGAAGGTCGCGAAAGCAACGATGGCGGTTTCGAGCATGCGGGCTCCGCGTGGCGCGGCCCAAGCTTAACCCTTGCGTGGCCGCGGCCCCAAGGCCCGGCGACGTCGCCATAGCAGCCATGCGTAGATCGCGGCGTTGATCGCGAGCACGGCGCCGGCCAGCAGCAGCTGGACGCGCCGGTCGAGCCCGGCCGGGTAGACGACCGGCAGCAGGTAGTGCTCCACGAAGCCGCCCGGGTAGCCGGCCTCGCCGGCCGCGCTGCGCAGCCGGTTCTCGAGCGTCGTCAGCGGGCACAGGCCGCCGGTGGCTTCGATCGCCACGCCCCAGGCCGCGGCCGGCAGGTGCAGGATCGCGAGCCGCGGCCAGCGCAGCACGAGCAGGCCGCCGGCGACGACGAAGACGATGAACGACAGGTGCGCGAGCAGCACCGCGTCGGCGGCGAGTCGCGCGCTCATGCCGCCTGCTCGCCCGCGCGGCACTCGTAGAGCAGCAGGTCCTCGGCGCCTCCCGGCAGGCGCACGCGGCCGGCCGGGCGCATCCCTAGCCGCTCGAGCAGCGCGAGCGACGCGCGGTTGCCGGGCGTCACGATCGCGAGTACGCGCTTGAGCGACAACGCGCCGAACGCATGCTCGAGCACGGCGCGCGCGGCCTCGTCCGCGTAACCGGCGCCGCGCCAGTCCGGCAGCAGGGCGAAGCCCAGGTCCGGCCCGTCGAGACCGTCGCGCCGCACGAGCCCGCAGACGCCGACGGCGCGGCCGTCCGCGCGACGCTCGGCCATGTACATGCCGTAGCCGTGTTCGCGGTAGCTCGCGATGGCGCCCTCGCGCAGGTAGGCGCGCGCGTCGGCCTCGTTGCGGACGCCGCGGTCGCCGATGTAGCGCAGGAAGTCGGCGTCGTTCAGCAGCGTGACCATGAAGCCCGCGTCGCTCTCGGAGAATTCGCGCAGCCTGAGCCGCGCGGTCGTCAGCACCGTACGCCCGGCGCCCACGGCTCAGAGCTCCGCGAACAGCGGGTGATAGCACACCCGCCCGCCCGCGCCGCCGAGCGCGCCGGGTACGAGTTCGAGCGCCATGAAGGCCTCGTCCGGCACGTCCCAGCGACAGGACAACCCGAAGACAGAGGCCGGCCGGAAGCCGAAGCGCGGGTAGTAGCCGGCGTGCCCGAGCACGACGACAGCCTCGATGCCCCGCAGGCGGCAGCGTTCGAGGCCGTCATCGACGAGACGCGAGCCGATGCCCTGCCGCTGTCGGCGCGGGCGCACGGCCATCGGCGCCAGCGCGGCAAGCGCGGGACCGTCGGCGGCTTCGAGGCCGGCCGGCGAAAACAGGATGTGCCCGGCGATGCCGTCGTCGCCCGCCGCCACGCGGGACACCAGCGCGGCGCCGGCCGCGTGCAGCCGTTCCACGAGCAGCGCCTCCGCCTCGCCGCCGAACGCGGCCCGGTGCAGCCCGGCGATCTGCGCCAGGTCCGCCGCGACCGCGTCGCGCAGTGCGAGCCCGGCAGCCGGGGGCTCAGCGCCCGTCGTCCGGTCGTTCCCGCTCATGGTCCAGGTCCTCCGCCGCGCGCTCCGCGCGCTCGGCGAGGCGCTTGCGCACGATGTCGAGCCGCCGCTGGTGATCGCGCCGCTCCGACGGCAGCACGAACGCGAACCAGACGACGGCTAACAGGCCGACGGCGATCAGCATGCCGTAGGCGACGGTGGTCAGTTGCAAGCGGTCCTCCTCAGAACAGGGCGCGCACGAGCAGCAGGAAGCCGAGCGCGCTGAGCGGGATGCCGGCCGGCGCACCGACGACGCTCAATGCGAGCGCCACGCCGGCGACCATGAGCACGAAACCCGTCAGCGCGCAGGCGATACGCCCGGCGAGCACGATGAAAAAACCGAGCAGCCGCCACAGCCACGCGAACGGCAGCAGCAGCAGCGGGGTACGCCTGGCTTCGTCCTGCATCGTCAGCTCCTCAGGTAGGACGCGCCGTTGACGTCGATGATAGCGCCGCTCGCGAACGCCGCGTCGGCCGAGGCGAGGAACAGCACCGCGCTCGCGACCTCCTCGGGCCGCGCGACCCGCCCGAACGGGCTCTGCGCGCGGATGCCGTCGCCCTCCGGGCCGTCGAGCAGTGCGGCCGCCATGTCCGTTTCGACGAAACCCGGTGCGACGACGCCGACCCGGATGCCGTGCGGCGCGAGCGCGACCGCGAGCGACTGGCTCAGCGCGTTGAGGCCGGCCTTGCTGGCGCCGTAGGCCGGCGCGTCGGGCTCCCCGCGGAACGCGCCGCGCGAGCCGACGTTGACGATGACGCCGCCGCCCGCCGCCCGCAGCACGCGCGCCGCGCACCAGCACACGTGGGCCGGGCCTTCCAGGTTGATCGCCAGCGTGCGCCGCCAGGCGCGCTGCCAG
>CALALV010000040.1 GCA_937925605.1 uncultured Woeseia sp. | reverse complement strand
AAGGCCAACTGAGGGAGCGGGCCGCGACGGCCCCGACACGAGAATAGCCGCCGCGCCGCTATCCGGCCGGCGCGAACGGGCGGGCGCCGTACGGGCGCCCGCTTGTCGATACAGAGGCGCTATGGCGAAACGCGACTACTACGAGGTCCTGGGGGTCAAGCGGGGCGCGTCGGACGACGAGATCAAGAAGGCGTACCGTCGGCTCGCAATGAAGCACCACCCCGACCGCAACAGTGACGACGAAACCGCCGCGCAGCGCTTCAAGGAGGCCCGCGAGGCCTACGACGTCCTGAGCGACGCCGGCAAGCGCGCCACCTACGACCAGTTCGGCCACGACGGCCTGCGTGCCGGCGCCGGACGTGGCGGTTTCAGCGCCGAGGGCTTCAGCGATATTTTCGGCGACGTGTTCGGCGACATCTTCGGCGGCGGCCGGCGCGGCCGCAGCCAGGTGTTCCGCGGAGCCGATCTCGGCTACGAACTGCGCCTCGATCTCGAGAAAGCGGTGGCCGGCGACACGGTCACGATCGAGGTGCCGACTCAGGCCGTCTGCGACACCTGTGACGGCAGCGGCGCCCGCAAGGGCTCGGCGCCGACGACCTGTTCGACCTGCAACGGTGTGGGCCAGGTGCGCATGCAGCAGGGGTTCTTCTCTATCCAGCAGACCTGCCCGGCCTGCAAGGGCGCCGGCACGGTCATCAGCGACCCCTGCGACGACTGCCACGGCCGCGGTCGCGTCGCGCACACGAAGAAGCTGTCGGTCAAGGTGCCGCCCGGCGTCGACGACGGCGACCGGATCCGCCTGTCCGGCGAAGGGGAGGCCGGTCGCAACGGCGGCCCGCCCGGCGACCTGTACGTCGAGATCCGCGTCAATCCGCACAAGCTGTTCACGCGTGAGGGGCCCGACCTGTCGACCGAGGTGCCGGTCAGCATCGCGACCGCGGCGCTCGGCGGCGAAGTCGAGCTGCCGACGCTCGACGGTCACGTGTCACTGAAGATCCCGCCGGGCACCCAGTCCGGCAAGCAGTTCCGCCTGCGCGGCAAGGGCGTCGTCACCGTGCGCGATCGCCACAAGGGCGACCTGTACGCGCGCGTCGTGGTCGAGACCCCGGTCAACCTGACCGACGAGCAGAAAAAGCTCTTGCAGAAATTCGAGGACTCGATCGCGAAAGGCGGCGACCGCCACAACCCGCGTGCGGAGGGCTGGCTCGATACGGTCAAGCGCTTCTTCGAGCGGATCGGCCAGGCCTAGGCCCGGTCGGTGGGCACACTCGCGATTGCACTGCTCGGCGCCGGCCGCATGGGCCGGCAGCTGGCGGCCGCGATGGCCGAGGCGCCCGGCGAATTCCGCCTCGCCGGCGCCTGGGCGCGTCCCGGCAGCGACTCGGCGCGGGCGCTCGTGGCCAGCCTGCCCGCGGGGCTCGCCGGCGACGCGGTCGTCGACGAGGACCTGCGCCGGGTGCTCGAAGGCGCGGAGGTCGCGATAGATTTCACGCTGCCGTCGGCCACGCGCGGCGTGCTGGACGCGGTCACCGCCAGCGGCACGCCGCTGGTCTGCGGCGTCAGCGGCATCGGCGGCCCCGAGCTCGACGCGATGCGAGCCGCGGCGGCGCGCCTGCCGATCTTCTACGACCGCAACATGAGCGTGGGCCTGGCCCTGCTCAGGCGCGCCGTCGAGGACGCGGCACGGGTCCTGGGGCCGGAGTTCGCGGCCTCGATCAGCGACCTGCACCACGAAGCCAAGCGCGACGCGCCGTCAGGGACGGCGCTGATGCTCGGCGAGGCGCTCGCCCGCGCCCGCCAGCGCGATTTCGCCGACGTCATGCGCTACGAGCCGGACCTGCGCGAGGGCCAGCGCCGCGACGCGGGCGACATCGTCTTCCGGGTCCGGCGCGAGGGTCAGCACCCCGGTACCCACGCCGTGCGCCTGGCCGGGCGTACCGAGACGCTCGAGTTCTGCCACGAAGTCTTCGACCGCCGGGTGTTCGCGGACGGGGCGCTGCGCGCGGCCCGCTGGCTGCGCGGCCGCGGCCCGGGATTGTACGGAATGGACGACTTGCTGGCCGGCGGCTGAGGCGGCGCGCGATATTGCCGCTTCCGTGCGCGGGCGGGCTTGAGTAGAATGGCCGGGGTCGCCGGTGCGCCGGCGAACCGCGAGCGGGAGGCCTGGTCCTTCCGCTTTTGCGCATCTAGCGACGTCAAAACCGCGGAGTTCGGGGACACACATTGACCACAGCCGCCATACTCGCCCTGCAGGACGGCACGATTTTTCGCGGGGTGTCCGTTGGCGATGACGGCAAGACAATCGGCGAAGTGGTGTTCAACACCGCCATGACCGGTTACCAGGAAATCCTGACCGACCCGTCCTACTGTCGCCAGATCGTCACGCTGACCTACCCGCACATCGGCAATGCCGGCACCAACAGCGAAGACATGGAGTCGTCGCGGGTGCACGCGTCGGGCCTGATCATCCGCGACAGCTCGATGATCGACTCGAACTGGCGCGCCGAGCGCTCGTTCCGGGACTTCCTGCGCAGCGCGAAGACCGTCGCGATCGCCGACATCGACACCCGCAAGCTGACCCGGCTGCTGCGCGAGAAGGGCGCGCAGTCGGGCTGCATCATGACCGGCGACGCCGATCCGGCCGTCGCGGTGGCGCATGCCCGCAAGTTCCCGGGTATCGCCGGCTCGGACCTCGCGAAGTTCGTCACGACCAGGCAGCCCTACCAGTGGTGTCACGGCACCGAGTTCGGTCGCCGGCCGCGGGTGCTGACGCGTCGTGTCGCTCCCTACCACGTCGTCGCGTACGACTTCGGTGTCAAGCGCAACATCCTCAGGCTGCTGTCGGATTTCGACTGCCGGATGACGGTCGTGCCGGCCACGACGCCGGCGCAGGAAGTCCTCGCGATGTCGCCTGACGGCGTGTTCCTGTCGAACGGGCCGGGCGACCCGGAACCCTGCGACTACGCGATTGCCGCGATCCGCGAGTTTCTCGACGCCGGCATGCCGCTGTTCGGCATTTGCCTGGGGCACCAGCTGCTCGCGCTCGCCGCGGGCGGCAAGACGGTCAAGATGAAGTTCGGGCACCACGGCGCGAATCACCCGGTGCAGGACCTGAAGAGCGGCCGCGTGCTGATTTCCAGCCAGAACCACGGCTTCGCCGTCGACGAGGACTCGCTCCCGGCGGGCGTCGTCGTCACCCACCGTTCGCTGTTCGACGGCACGGTGCAGGGCATCGAGCTCGAGGGCCGGCCGGCGTTCAGCTTCCAGGGACACCCGGAGGCGAGCCCGGGGCCGCACGACCTGATCTTCCTGTTCGAGCGCTTCATCGCCGAGATGGACGACCTGAAGCGCGAGAGCACTCAGCGCGCCCTCGCGGTCCAGCCGTAAAGGCTGTTGAAACAATTAGTTAAGCAATACTGTTCCAGTTGATTATAACCACGCGACCGCCCCGGCGGCGCCCCGAAGAACCATGCCCAGACGAAGCGACCTCGAAAGCTTCCTTATCATCGGCGCAGGCCCGATCGTCATCGGCCAGGCCTGCGAGTTCGACTACTCCGGGACCCAGGCCTGCAAGGCACTGAAGGACGAGGGCTACCGCGTGATCCTCGTCAATTCGAACCCGGCGACGATCATGACCGACCCCGAGACGGCCGACGCGATCTACGTCGAGCCGGTGCACTGGCGGGCGCTGGAACAGATCATCGCCCGCGAGCAGCCGGATGCGCTGCTGCCGACGATGGGCGGCCAGACGGCCCTGAACTGCGCACTGGACCTGGTGCGCGAAGGGGTGCTCGAGAAATACGGCGTCGAACTGATCGCGGCTTCGCGCGAGGCGATCGACATGGCCGAGGACCGCGAGCTGTTCAAGGAGGCCATGGGCGAGATCGGCCTCGAGACGCCGCGTGCCGACATCGCGCACACGCTCGAGGAGGCGCTCGAGAAGCAGGAGGCCATCGGCTTCCCGACGATCATCCGGCCTTCGTTCACGATGGGCGGCTCGGGCGGCGGCATCGCGTATAACCGCGAGGAGTTCGAGCGCATCGTCGCGCACGGGCTCGAGGTCTCGCCGACCACCGAGGTCCTGCTCGAGGAGTCGGTGCTCGGCTGGAAGGAATACGAGATGGAGGTCGTGCGGGACCGCAACGACAACTGCATCATCGTCTGCTCGATCGAGAACCTCGACCCGATGGGCGTGCACACCGGCGACTCGATCACGGTCGCGCCGGCGCAGACCCTGACGGACAAGGAATACCAGCGCATGCGCGACGCGGCGGTCGACGTGCTGCGCAAGATCGGCGTCGAGACCGGCGGCTCCAACGTCCAGTTCGCGGTGAGTCCGCAGGACGGCCGCCTGCTCGTCATCGAGATGAACCCGCGCGTGTCGCGCTCCTCGGCGCTCGCGTCCAAGGCGACCGGCTTCCCGATCGCGAAGATCGCGGCCAAGCTCGCGGTCGGCTACACGCTGGACGAGCTCAGCAACGACATCACCGGCGGCGCCACCCCGGCCTCGTTCGAGCCGACGATCGACTACGTCGTTACCAAGATTCCGCGCTTCACGTTCGAGAAGTTCCCGCGCGCAAACGACCGCCTGACGACCCAGATGAAGTCGGTCGGGGAGGTCATGTCCTTCGGCCGAACCTTCCAGGAGTCGCTGCAAAAGGCGCTGCGCGGGCTCGAGACGGGGGTCACCGGGCTCGACGAGAAGCTGCACATCCTGCGCGACCCGAAGGACCTGGACGAGCTGCGCCAGGAATTGCGGCTGCCCGGCGCCGAGCGCCTGTGGCTGGTGGCGGACGCGTTCCGGCAGGGCCTGCCGCTCGCCGAGATCGCCGAGGTCAGCGGCATCGACCCGTGGTTCCTCGCCCAGATCGCGGACCTCGTGCGCGAGGAGCAGCACGTCGCGGCGGGCGGCCTCGACGCGCTGGACGCCGCGACCCTGCGCCGCCTGAAGCGCAAGGGTTTCTCGGACATGCGGCTCGCGCGGCTGGCCGGCTGCAAGGAGTCCGCGGTCCGCCAGCGGCGGCTCGCAAGCGGCATCCGGCCCGTGTTCAAGCGGGTCGACACCTGTGCGGCGGAGTTCGCGACGACGACGGCCTACCTGTACTCGACCTACGAGGAGGAGTGCGAGGCCGAGCCCAGCGACCGCGAGAAGATAATGATCCTCGGCGGCGGCCCCAACCGCATCGGCCAGGGCATCGAGTTCGACTACTGCTGCGTGCATGCCGCGCTCGCGCTGAAGGAAGCCGGGTACGAGACCATCATGGTCAACTGCAACCCGGAGACCGTCTCGACCGACTACGACACCTCGGACCGGCTGTACTTCGAGTCGCTGACCTTCGAGGACGTCATGGAGGTCATCGAGCGCGAGAAGCCGAAGGGCGTCATCGTGCAGTACGGCGGGCAGACCCCGCTCAAGCTAGCCCGTGACCTCGAGGCGGCCGGCGCGCCGATCATCGGCACGTCGCCCGACTCGATCGATCTCGCCGAGGACCGCGAGCGCTTCCAGCGGCTGTTGCAGAAACTCGACCTGCGGCAGCCGCCGAACTGCACCGCGCGCAGCTACGAGGAGGCGCTCGCGATGGGCGCCGACGTCGGCTACCCGCTGGTCGTGCGGCCGTCCTACGTACTCGGCGGCCGGGCGATGGAAATCGTCTACGGCGAGGAGGACCTGGCTGCCTACATGAAGGCGGCGATCGACGTGTCGAACGACAGCCCGGTGCTGCTGGACCGCTTCCTCGATCTCGCGACCGAGGTCGACGTCGACATCGTCTGCGACGGCGAAGACGTGCTGATCGGCGGGATCATGGAGCACATCGAGCAGGCCGGCGTGCATTCCGGCGACTCGGGCTGCTCGCTGCCCCCGTTCAGCCTCGGCGAGGCCTGCCAGCATGAGATGAGCGAGGCCGTGATCAAGCTCTCGAATGGCCTCAACGGCGTCCGCCTGATCAATGCCCAGTTCGCGATCCAGAACAACGTCGTCTACCTGCTCGAGGTCAACCCGCGCGCGTCGCGCACGGTGCCGTTCGTGTCCAAGGCGATCGGCTTGCCGCTCGCCAAGGTCGCCGCGCGGGTCATGGTCGGCGAGAGCCTGAAGCAGCAGGGGGTCCTGGACCGGCGGCTGCCCGGCTACTACTCGGTGAAGGAATCGGTGTTCCCGTTCATCAAGTTCCCCGGCGCGGACCCGATTCTCGGCCCGGAAATGAAGTCCACCGGCGAGGTCATGGGCATCGGCCGCTCGTTCGGCGAGGCCTACGCGAAGGCGCAACTCGCCTCGGGTGTGCTGCTGCCGCGGCGCGGCGTGGCCCTGATCAGCGTGCGCGATCGAGACAAGCAGGGCGCCGTCGAACTCGCGAAGATTCTCGAGGCGCGCGGCTTCGACCTGGTGGCGACGCACGGCACTGCGCGCACGCTCGCCGAGGCCGGCGTGCCCTGTCGCCGGGCCAACAAGGTCCGCGAGGGGCGCCCGCACATCGTTGATATGATCAAGAACGGTGAGATATCGTTGATCGTCAACACCACCGAAGGCAAGCAGGCGATCCAGGAGTCTGAGTCCATCCGCGCGGAAGCCGTGCGGAAGAACGTCACCTATTACACGACGCTGGGAGCCGCGATAGCCACCTGTCGCGCGCTCGACCATCTCGACAATATCGACGTCAATCGCCTGCAGGATCTGCACAGCGAGGTAGCAGCATGAACAAAGTGCCGATGACCGTTCGCGGCGCCGAGATGCTGCGTGACGAACTGAAGCGACTGAAGTCGGAGGATCGGCCGCGCATCATCCAGGCGATCGCCGAGGCCCGCGAGCACGGCGACCTGAAGGAAAACGCCGAGTACCACGCGGCAAAGGAGCAACAGGGCTTCATAGAGGGCCGCATCAAGGAGATCGAGGCCAAGCTCTCGAACATCCAGGTCATCGACGTGACGGAGATCGATGCGAAGGGTCGCATCATCTTCGGTTCCACCGTCGAACTGGTCGAGCCCGCAACGGGCGAAGAGATGGTCTACAAGATCGTCGGCGAGGACGAGGCCGACGCGAAGACCGGCATGATCTCCTACACGTCGCCGATCGCGCGCGCGCTGATCGGCAAGAACGAGGGCGACGAGGTCGTGTTCTCGGCGCCGGGCGGCGAGAAACATTACGAGGTCCTCGAAGTCCGCTACGAATAGCGGCGCGCCGTTCAGGCCCGCGGCAAAATCAGCTTCGGCTTGTCCTCGTTGCGCCGGTACAGGAGCGCCACGTTGCCGATTCGCGTCACCAGTTGCGCATCTCCCCGGCGGCACAGCTCGTCGATGATCAGGTCGCGGTCCTCGCGCTCGCCGGCGCGCACGCGCACCTTCATGAGTTCGTGGTGGGCGAGCTGCGTCTCGAATTCCTCGAAGACGGCCTCGCTGAGACCGGCGTCGCCGACCGTCACGACCGGTTTCAGCGCGTGGCCGAGGCTGCGCAGGTGCTTCTTCTGGCGTTCGCTAAGTGACATGCGCCGGGATTGTAGCAGCAGCGGCCGCGGAGCAAGCGCGTGAGCGGTCCGCGCGGCAGTTCCGGCAGCTGGCGCGAGCGCCAGGAGAAAGACCCCTACGTCAGGCGCGCGCGCCAGGAAGGCTGGCGCTCGCGGGCCGTCTACAAGCTCGAGGAAATCCTCGGGAAAGAGAAGCTGCTCGCCCCCGGCATGACCTGCATCGACCTGGGCGCGGCCCCGGGCGGCTGGAGCCAGTACGTCGCGGCGCGCCTCGACGGCCGCGGCCGCGTGCTGGCGCTCGACCTGTTACCAATGGATACAGTCGCCGGCGTTGAATTCCTGCAAGGTGACTTTACACAGCAAGTCGTTCTGGACGAGTTGCTCGCGCGCCTGGGCGGGCAGCGCGCCGACCTTGTATTAAGTGACATGGCGCCCAATATCAGCGGCACGAAGGCGATCGATCAGCCGCGCTCGATGCACCTCGCCGAGCTGGCCCTGGAGCTGGCCCGGGAGGTGCTGAAACCCGGAGGCAGCTTCGTCTGCAAGCTGTTCCAGGGCGCGGGTTCGGAGGAGTTCATACGCGCGGCGCGCGGGGATTTCGGCAAGGTCCGGGTGATGAAACCGCGGGCCTCGCGACCTGCCAGCCGCGAGGTGTACCTGGTAGCGAGAAACTACCAACTGTAGTAGTGTCTAACGCTTAGACGCAGTCTAAAACTGCTGCCGGAGGCGGCCGTTCAGATAGCGCGCGAGCTTCCGGAGTGGAACGAGCAACGTGAACGATCTCACCAAGAACATCCTGGTATTCATCGTGATCATCGTGGTCCTGCTGTCCGTCGTGCAGGGCCTGAGCGGTGTGAATGGACCGCCGCCGCAGAAGGTGGACTACTCCGAGTTCCTGGACGAGGTGCGCAGCGGCAACGTCCAGCGCGTCGAGTTCGACGGCAAGCAGATCAACTTCGGCAGCCGCCTGCCGCTGTCGCAGTACACGATCAGCCCGGAGACCGACAACAGCCCGCTGATCGGCCTGCTCGAGGAGAACGGCGTCGACTTCACCGGGCTCGAGCCCGAGAGCCAGAGCCTGATCGGCCAGCTGCTGATCAGCTCCTTCCCGATCCTGCTGCTGATCGGTGTCTGGATCTATTTCATGCGCCAGATGCAGGGCGG
>CALALV010000039.1 GCA_937925605.1 uncultured Woeseia sp. | reverse complement strand
CACTGCTGCCTCCCGTAGGAGTCTGGGCCGTGTCTCAGTCCCAGTGTGGCTGATCGTCCTCTCAGACCAGCTACGGATCGTCGCCTTGGTAGGCTTTTACCCCACCAACAAGCTAATCCGACTTAGGCTCATCCAATAGCGCAAGGTCCGAAGATCCCCTGCTTTCCACCGTAGTGCGTATGCGGTATTAATCCGAGTTTCCCCGGGCTATCCCCCACTACTGGGCAGATTCCTAAGTGTTACTCACCCGTCCGCCACTCGACGCCTGGGAGCAAGCTCCCATCGTTTCCGTTCGACTTGCATGTGTTAGGCATGCCGCCAGCGTTCAATCTGAGCCAGGATCAAACTCTTCAGTTCAAAGCTTTGAGCTTCGATGTGAAGTACGTGATCCCTGAATTACTAAAAAATTGAACTCAGGTTCTCACGTTGATTTCGCCTCTGGGCGAACTCCAACGCGAGCTCCCACACAAATTATCTGGTTACATTGTTAAAGAGCGCCTTTGTTCCGGGGGCAGTGTGCCGTCTGACCATCGCCCGGGAGGGCGGAAGACCAGATTGACGTGACTGGCGCCGGAGCAAAGCAGACCCACAATTATACAGGCGACTTGGTGGCAATCAACAGCCGGAAGGCGCCTGCAATAAGGTTTTCGGGGTCCGGCCGAGAGGCGTTGTCCCCTCAGCGAGCGGGGCATTATAGCGACGAAACGTCCCCGGTCAACCACTATTTCGAATTTATTTCCCGGCGCCGGCAGATCGCCGCGGCGCGCGCCCGGTTGCCGTTCGTTTTTCCCGGAAAAACAGGCGTTTCAGTGCTTCCGCCCGGGGCACGGCCGCGTGCCGCGGGCACTCCCCGGGGTCGCTCGCGCCCGTCCCGCCGCGCCCGTCAGGTCAGCGTGACGCGGGCGAAACGGCGTTTACCCACCTGGTACACGTGTCGGCTACCGGCCGGCATCGTCCGCTCGCGGTCCTCGACGCGCTCGCCGTCGACCCGCACGGCACCCTGGCGGATCATCCGGAAGGCCTCGGAGGTGCTCGCGACCAAACCCGCCGCGCGCAGCAGGTGCGCAATGCCGAGTGCGCCGTTTTCCGCGGCCACGGTCAGCTCGGGCATGTCCTCGGGCATCGCCCCCTGGCGAAAACGGGCGATGAACTCCGCCTGTGCCGCCTCCGCCGCCGCCCGGTCGTGGAAGCGCGCAACGATCTCGGCCGCGAGCTCGAACTTCACGTCGCGGGGATTGCGGCCCTCGCCCACCGCCTTTTTCAATGCGCCGATCTCCGCGACGGGCCTGAAACTCAGGAGCTCGAAATAGCGCCACATCAGGTCGTCCGAGATCGACATGAGCTTCCCGAACATTTCGCCGGGCGCCTCCGTGATACCGATGTAGTTGCCGAGCGACTTCGACATCTTCTGCACGCCGTCGAGCCCCTCGAGCAGCGGCATCGTCATGACCACCTGGGGAGGCTGCCCGTAAACCTGCTGCAGCTGGCGGCCGACGAGCAGGTTGAACTTCTGATCCGTGCCGCCGAGTTCGACGTCCGCCTCGAGCGCGACGGAGTCATAGCCCTGCACCAGCGGGTACAGGAACTCGTGGATCGCGATCGGCTGCCCGGCCGCGTAGCGCTTGCTGAAGTCGTCGCGCTCGAGCATGCGTGCGACGGTGTGCTGCGCGGCCAGCCGGATCAGCCCGGCCGCGCCCATCGGGGTCATCCAGGTGGAATTGAACTCGATCCGCGTGCGCTCCGGATCGAGAATCTTGTAGATCTGCGTCTCGTAGGTGCGCGCGTTCTCCGCGATCTCCTCGGTCGACAGCGGCGGGCGCGTCGCGTTCTTGCCGCTCGGGTCGCCGATCATCCCGGTGAAGTCGCCGATCAGGCACACGACGTCGTGCCCGTCCTCCTGGAAGCGCCGCATCTTGTTTATCAGCACGGTGCGCCCGACCTGCAGGTCCGGCCCGGTCGGATCGAAGCCGGCCTTCACGACCAGCGGCCGCCCGGAACCGAGTTTTTCCTCCAGGCCGCCCGCGGGCAGCACTTCATCACAGCCGCGGGTCAGTTCGCCGAGCTGTTCACTGTGCTTGGTCATGGAACTCGATGGGTGGTTGCAGCGATTGCCGTACAGGGGCGGAACTGTAGCATTCCCGACTCGCGAGGGAAGCGCGGCGGCGCGGTCCGCGGCGGCGACCGGCCGGGGCGCCGTCATGCGCCAGAAGCTGCCTTAGCTCCGGACATTAAAGCGATGATTTTGAGAGCTTTTCTTTGACCGATCAATGCGGCCGCTGTAGAGTACGGCCAAATTTACCCCGGGGGAGATGACGGCAGTGCGCAGAACGCCGAGCCCGCTGCTTCACGACTACAAGCCAATCGCCGCACCCGTAGACCGGCGTCGCCGTGCCTGGCCGTGGTTCGCCGCCGGATTCGGGCTGCCGCTGGTCGCGCTGGCCGGCCTGCTGACGATGCAGAACGCGGCCGGCACGCTCGACGAAGCCCCGGTCGCGCGAGCCGTACCGGACAGCGTCGAACGGGCGCTCGCCGACCTCTATCGTGACGCACAGCCCTTTGAACTGTACCCGCTCGGCGCGACAGCCCCGGCCGCCATCGCTGAACACCACACAGCGCCGGCCGCCGTTGCACCGCCCGCTTTCCACCCGCCGCTGGCGCTGCCGCCGGAACCGGTGTACGCCAGCATCCGGCACACGATCAGCCGCGGCGATACACTCGAACGCCTGTTCCGCAAGCACGGCATCAGCCTCGGCGACCTGGCACGCATCGCGGGCCTGCCGGACGCCGGTCGCCACCTGCGCATGCTGCGTCCCGGCGACACGCTGGAGATCCGCCACGACGACGGACGGCTCATGAGTCTCTATCGCGAACTCAGCCTGACCGAAGCACTGCTCGTGTCCCGCGCCGAAGAGGGCTTCCGGGCCGAGATGCTGGAACGACCGATAGAGATACGCCGTCGCCAGGCTTACGGGCGCATCGATAGCTCGCTGTTCGAGAGCGCGGCGTCGGCAGGACTGCCCGACAAGCTGATAATGAACCTGGCGGGCATCTTCGCCTGGGACATCGACTTCGTACTCGACATACGCCGGAGCGACGACTACTTCCTGCTGTACGAGGAAATCTGGCAGGACGGCCGCTTCGTCACGACCGGAGAGATCGTCGCGGCGGAGTTCAACAACAACGGCCGCACCTACCAGGCCATTCGCTTCGTCGACCCGGACGGCAACTCCGACTACTTCACGCCCGACGGCCGCAGCGTACGCAAGGCCTTCGTGCGCGCGCCCGTGGACTTCACCCGCATCAGTTCGAGCTTCAACCCGCGGCGGCGGCACCCTATCCTGAACACGATTCGGGCGCACAAGGGCGTCGACTACGCGGCGCCGCAGGGCACGCCGGTCAAGGCGGCCGGCGACGGCAAGGTCATTTTCCGCGGCCGCAAGGGTGGCTACGGCAATACCGTGATCCTGCAGCACGGCGGCAATATCACGACGCTGTACGCACACCTGTCCGGATTTGCGAAGAACGCCGGCAACGGCACGCGCGTGCGCCAGGGCCAGACGATCGGTTTCGTCGGCAGTACCGGGCTCGCGACCGCAGCGCACCTGCACTACGAATACCGGATCAACGGCGTGCACCGAAATCCGCGCACGGTGAGCCTGCCGCAGGCCGACCCGATTCGCGACGAGTACCGCGGTGCGTTCCTGGCCGCCGCGGAGCCGCTGCTCGAAGAGCTCAATCGCTACAAGCGAACCCAGATCGCCGCCGCGTACGTCGAGTAAAAACGTGAGCGACCCGGAACGGCGACGGCTGTTCATCGGCCTGATGTCCGGCACCAGCATGGACGCGATCGACGCCGCGCTGGTTGCGCTGGGCGACCGGCAATGCGAGCTGCTTGCCGTCCGCGCGACCGCCTACCCCCCGAAGCTGCAGGAGCGGCTGCTCGCCGCGAGCCGCCGTCCCGGCGACTGCAATGTCGACGAGGTCTGCCGACTCGATCGCGAAGTCGGCCTGGCGTTTCGCGACGCGGCGCTCGGGTTGCTCGAGGCCTCCGGCACCGCTGGTCGCGACGTCGTCGCGATCGGCAGTCACGGCCAGACGCTGCGCCACCAGCCGCGCGGCGCCGCACCTTACACGTTGCAGATCGGCGACCCGAACCTCATTGCTCACGGCACCGGTATCACCACGGTTGCCGATTTCCGGCGGCGCGACCTGGCCGCGGGCGGCGAGGCGGCACCGCTGGCACCGGCCTTTCACGCCTGGTTGTTCGGCGACGAGGCCGAGTCGCGCGTCGTGCTGAACCTCGGCGGCTTCGCCAACGTCACGCTCCTGCCGGCGGGCGGCGAGCCGGGCGGCTTCGACACCGGGCCGGCGAACACGCTGATGGATGCCTGGAGCCGGAGCTGCCGTGACCTGCCCTGCGACGAAGACGGACGCTGGGCGTCGTCGGGCCGCGTCGACGAGGCACTACTGGATGGCATGCTCGCGGACCCTTACTTCGCCGCGGCGCCGCCGAAGAGCACCGGCTTCGAATACTTCAACGACGACTGGCTGCAGGCGCAACTCGCAGCGCAGCCGGGCAGTGACCCGGCCGATGTGCAAGCCACGCTGTGCGAGCTGTCGGCACGGACGATCGCGGACGCGGTGCGGCGTCACGCGCCCGGGACCGGCCGGGTCTTCGCCTGCGGCGGCGGCGTGCACAACGCCGAGCTGATGCGGCGCATCGCGGCCTGGCTCGCGCCGATGCCGCTCGCCACCACGGCGGCGGCGGGACTCGACCCCGCCTGGATCGAGGCGGCAGCCTTCGCCTGGCTTGCGGCCCGTCGCGTCGACGGCCTGCCGGGCAATCTCCCCGGGGTGACCGGCGCCGGCGCGGCGGTGGTACTCGGCGGGATCTACGCCGGCTCAACGGACGCGTAGCATCGCGTTGCTATACTGACCGGCCCGCCGCACCGCAGGAGCGAACCTTGGGCGTCAAGCCTGTCGAAGTCGCCGCAGACAGCGCCGCCAGCGCGCCCGTCGAGCGCTTCATCAACCGTGACCTGAGCCTGCTAGAGTTCAACCAGCGAGTGCTCGATCATGCCGCCGACCCGGAGAATCCGCTGCTGGAGCGGCTCCGGTTCCTGTGCATTTCGTGCACGAATCTCGACGAGTTCTTCGAGATCCGCGTCGCCTCGCTGAAGCAGCTCGAGGAGATCGGCGCGCCGGCCCCCGGGCCCGACAGCATGACCCCTCCGCAGATACTCGAGGAGGTGCGCCGGCGTTCGCTGCGCCTGATCCGCGACCAGTACACCCTGCTGAACGACGTGTTGCTCCCGGCACTCGCGGAGCAGCGCATCCACTTCCCGCGCCGCGAGAACTGGACGGCCAAGCAGCGGGCGTGGCTGCGCAATTTCTTCGAGGACCAGGTGGTCCCGGTGCTGACACCGCTGACGCTGGACCCGTCACGGCCCTTTCCGCGGATCCTGAACAAGAGCCTGAATTTCATCGTGCGCCTGAAAGGCCGCGATGCGTTCGGCCGGCGACGGCATCGTGCCGTGGTACAGGCGCCGCGCTCGCTGCCGCGCATCATCCGGCTGCCGGCCGCGCTCGGCGAAGCGGGCGGCGAGTCCTACGTGTTCCTGTCGTCGATCATTCACGAGCACGTACACGATCTTTTCCCGGGCATGCAGGTCGACGGCTGCTACCAGTTCCGCGTCACCCGCAACAGCAACCTGTTCGTGGACGACGAAGAAGTCGACGACCTGGTCCGCGCTCTCGAGGGCGAACTCGCCGCGAGTCGCTACGGCGAGGCAGTGCGCCTCGAGATCAGCCGGCAGTGCCCGGACGACCTTTGCGACTTCCTGCTGGATCATTTTTCGCTGGACCGCGGCGACCTGTTCGCCGTGGACGGGCCGGTCAACCTGAACCGGCTGGTCACTGTCTGCGACATGGTGCAGCGGCCGGAACTGCTCTACCCGCCCTTCACGGCAGGCGTACCGGCCGCCCTGACCAGCGGCGAAAACGTCTTTGACGTGCTCAAAAAGCAGAACGTACTCCTGCATCACCCGTACCAGTCCTTCACGCCCGTGGTCGACTTCATCGCGGCCGCGGCCGCGGACCCGCAGGTGCTGGCGATCAAGCAGACGTTGTACCGTACCGGGGCCGCCTCGCCGATCGTCGACCGGCTCGTCGAGGCGGCGCGCGCCGGCAAGGAAGTGACCGTGATCGTCGAACTGATGGCGCGCTTCGACGAGGCCGCGAACATCTCGCTCGCCAACCGCCTGCAGGAAGCCGGCGCCCACGTCGTGTTCGGACTCGTGGGCTACAAGACGCACGCCAAGATGTCGATGGTCGTGCGCCGCGAACAGGACCGCATCCGCCGCTACGTGCACCTGGGCACCGGCAACTACCATCCGGGCACGTCGCGGGTCTACACCGACTACGGCTACCTGAGCGCGAGCCAGGGTCTCGGCGAGGATGTGCACAAGCTGTTCATGCAGATGACCAGCCTGACCGAGGCGCGCGACCTGGATCGTATCGTCACCGCGCCCTTCGACCTGTTCAAGACGCTCGTGCGCTGGATCGAGCGCGAGATCGGACACGCCGAAGCCGGCCGCAAGGCGCGCATCGTCGCCAAGGTCAACGCGCTGATCGAGCCACAGATCATAGACGCGCTGTACCGGGCCTCGCGGGCAGGCGTCGAGATCGAACTGATCGTGCGCGGCATGTGCTCGCTGCGGCCCGGCGTGGCAGGACTCTCGGAAAACATCCGCGTGCGCTCGATCGTCGGGCGCTTCCTCGAACACGCGCGCGTCTACTGGTTCGCCAACGGCGGCAACGACGAGTTCTATTGCGCGAGCGCAGACTGGATGGATCGCAACTTCTTCCGCCGAACCGAGGCCTGCTTCCCGATCCGGCAGCGGCCACTGAAGGAGCGCCTGCAGCGTGACCTCGAACTGCAGCTGGCCGACAACTGCAATGCCTGGGAACTGGGCGGCGACGGGCGCTATACGCGGCTGTCAGCCGCCACCGGAGAAAAACGCATTTCCACGCAGATCGCGCTGCTCGCGGAACTGGCCGGCTACTCGCCCGGCTGAACGCCAGATTGGGCTACGCCTTCGACCGCGAGCGCGAATCCCGCAGCCTGCAGGTAACCGCGCTCGCGCTCCAGGTCGGCGAGCGTCAGCGGGTTTTCGTCGAGCCAGGTCTGCGGAAAAGCCAGCGTGATCGACTGCTTGCCCACCGCCAGCCGGATGTCTGGCAGCGGCTCCGCGCTGCGGTTGCGATTCAGCAGCACGGCGAGCCGCAGTAGCAGCGCGAGCCGCAGCCCCTTGCGGCGCCAGCCGCCCGGCAGCCTGGCGCCGGCCCGCGAGTTCAGCGCGCGGCGCTGGCTGGCGATCAGGTAGGCGAGCAGGGACTGTTCGGTCCACGGGAACCCGGGCATGTCGGCGTTCGCGGCGATGTAGGCGCCGTGCCGCTGGTAGCCGTCGTGCGAAATGTCGAGACCGATCTCGTGCAGACGCGCGGCCCAGTCGAGCATGTCGGCCGCGAGCGGCGATTTCAGGTCCCAGTCCCCGGCGCACTGTGCGAGCAAGGCGCTCGCGGTGCCGGCGACCCGTTCTGCCTGTTGCTCGTCGACGTGGTAACGGCGGGCCATCGCCTCGACCGAGCGCCGCCGCGCGTCCTCGTGCTGCAGGCGACCCAGCAATTCGTACAACAGGCCTTCGCGCAGGGCCCCGTCCGAGACGTCGAGCCGCGGGATGTGCAGTACCTTCAGCAACTCGACGAGAATGGCGAGCCCGCCGGGCCAGACCTGCGCGCGCCGTTCGGACAGTGCGGGCAGGGACAGGGCGTCGATGCGGCCGAACTCGATCACGCGCGCGATCAGCGCCTCGACCGCGTCCGCGGTCAGGCCGTGGTCGACGACGCCGGTGGTGCGGGCGACGCGCTCGGTCGCGCGAAAGGTGCCGGAGCAGCCGATCGCCTCGAATCCGTCCAGGCCGCGGAAGAATGACTTGACCGGGCGCAGCTCCAGGCGCGCGGCGATGCGGGCGCGATCGAAGTTCTCGCGACTGGTCCGGCCGTCACCGAAAAAGCGCTCGGTCATCGCGACGCAGCCGAGGTGCAGGCTCTCCAGGTGCAGCGTGCGTTCGGCCTCGCCGAGAATCAGCTCCGTACTGCCGCCGCCGATGTCGAGCACCAGGCGCTTGCCGGGACACGGCGGCAGGCTGTGCAGCACGCCGTTGTAGATCAGGCGTGCCTCCTCGATGCCGGAGAT
Organism: uncultured Woeseia sp.; assembly: GCA_937925605.1. GTDB lineage: Bacteria > Pseudomonadota > Gammaproteobacteria > Steroidobacterales > Woeseiaceae > Woeseia. The sequence goes on along the minus strand of CALALV010000039.1, from coordinate 15,042 downwards.
GACCTCGATCGGGTGGCCGAGCGCGCGCTCGGCCCGGGCCCGGAATTCGCGGCTGTCCTGCGCGCGGCGCAGTGTGCTGGTGCCGGCGGCGCGCACGCTCGAGGCATGCATCGCGCGCAGGCGCTCGCCGAAGCGCGACAGGCAGTAGAGTGCGCGGTCGCGGGCAGCGTCGCTGATTTCGCCGCTGACCTCGAGACCCTCGGACAGGCGCACGCTCTCGCGCAGGCGGTCGATGATGATGAGCTGGCCGTGGCGCAGCTCACCGACGATCATGTGGAAACTGTTGGAACCCAGGTCGACCGCGGCGATGACCTCGGGCGACTCGGTCGCTGTGGTTGAGGATGCCTGCGGTTTTTCGGCAGCAACGCTGATGGAACCGTCCTGTGGCCGCGGGTAGCTGGGCCCAAGCTTACCTCAGACGTTGAACGACTGCCCGCAGCCGCAGGTGGTCTGCGCATTCGGATTGCGAATCACGAACTGCGCGCCCTGCAGGTCTTCCTTGTAGTCGATCTCTGCGCCCATCAGGTACTGGACGCTCATCGGGTCGACCAGCAAGGTCACGCCGCGATTCTCGACGGAGCTGTCGCCGTCCTCGATCTTGTCGTCGAAGGTGAAGCCGTACTGGAAGCCCGAACAGCCGCCACCGGAGACGAATACCCGCAACTTGAGTTCCGGGTTGTCTTCCTCGCGGATCAGTTCGCTGACCTTGTCCGCAGCCGCGTCGGTGAAGACGATCGGCGGAGGCGGCATCGCGCCCGTTGCTGTCTGCTTGCCTGTCATAGCTCTCGTGTCTTGTCGTCGGGCGATCGGGCTCAGGAGCTGCCGGCGGCCTTGGCCGCGGTTGCCGGAGTCACCTCCATCCGGTTGGTCCGCTCCAGCAGCGGCACCTGGCCTTCCGGCTGGTGGACCAGCTTGCCGTTGATCTCGGCGCCGATCGCCATCTCGATCAGATTGTAATACACATTGCCAATGACTCGCGCCGTGGGCCCGAGTTCCACCCGCTGGCTGGCGGCCACGTCCCCGCGCACGATGCCGTTCAGCACGACGTAGGGGACCGTGACACCGCCCTCGATCGTCCCGTCCTCCGATACCGTCAGTGAGGATTTCGACTCCGGGTCGGCCGTGACGTTGCCCTTGACGGTACCGTCGACGTGGCAGCCGCCGGCGAAATGCAGGTCGCCGGCAACGGATGAATTGCCGCCGACGAGCGTGTCGATGACGGTGTGGTGCCTGGGCTTGCGTCCGAACATGGAGACTCCTCAGCTCTGGCTCGTCTGCCAGAGATAACTCTGTTTGACACTCGCGACCGACTTGGTGCGCGACTTCACTTCGATATTGATACGCTCGGGCCGGAATCCGTCCGGCAGCTTCAGCTGCCGATCGAAATCCTGGAAATAGCGGAACGAGAACGGCCAGCTCGAGTCCTCGTCCGCCGGCAGCAGTTCGTCGAGCGTGTAGGTGCGCGCGACGCCGTTCTGCGCGCCGTCGAGCGTGAACTCGACCTCGCCCGTAACGCTGCGGTCGTGCTGTTTCACCTGCACCAGCACGAGGCGCAGGTTGTAGAGCCCCTCGTCGTTCGCCTTGACCAGCTTCAGGTCCTGCACGCGCAGTCCGCGGCCGCCGTCGGCCGGCGAGATGATGCCGCGATAGAACTCGATCGCGTCGCGCTGTTCCTGGATCTTGCGCTGCAGCTCGGCGAGGCTGGCCTCGACGTCCTTGTAGGCGGCGCGGTCGATGTCGCGGTGCGTCTGCAGCAGGGCGATCTGCTCCTCCAGCGCGATGACCTCGTCCGACAGCGCGACGATCTGCCGCTCGAAGGCGGCGCGCTCGGCCGCCGCGTCGGCGACGTTGTAGCCGGCCTGGATCCGCCCGAGCTCGAACGTCAGGTAGCCGCCGAGAACGACGGCGAGCGCGAGCGCGCTGCGCGCCAGCCAGGTCGGAATTCCGCTGATATTGGCCGGGGACTTGCCCAAAACGATCCGCTCTTCGCGAAAAAACGTTATGTTACGCGCGGTACCGGGCGACCGGAAGTGCGGCAGGTCACGAAAACGGACTGCCGCCGCGGCTTGCCCTGTGCGCTGACCGGAGCCGGGACGAAAGCATGTATTCAGCCGGGTTGTACTTGTGGATCAAGGCCTTGCATGTCGCCTTCATGGTGACGTGGTTCGCCGGACTGTTCTACCTGCCACGGCTCTTCATCTACCACGCGGACACGGCGGACCGGCCGGGGCTCGAACGCTTCGGGATCATGGAGCGGCGCCTGTACGCGATCATGACGATAGGTGCCGCGCTGACCATCGTGTTCGGCCTGCTGCTGCTGTGGCTGAACCCGGCGCTGCTCGGCATCGGCTGGTTCCGCGTCAAGCTCGTCCTGCTGGCCGGCCTCATCGTTTACCACCTGCGCTGCCGCCGCTGGATCGCGCGGCTCGCCGCGGGCGAGCGCCCGGACAAGACGACATGGCTGCGCTGGTTCAACGAGATCCCGGTCGTGTTCCTGCTCGGCATCGTCGGCCTGGCCGTCGCCAAGCCGTTCTGAACGACGGGCTCAGCCGGCGCGGCCAGCCGCTTCGCGCCGCCGCTCGAGCGTCGCGATGTCCTTGTCGAACACGGCGCGCCAGCGCTGTGGCCACCAGCGCGGACGCGGCGGCAGCCCGTCCGGGTACAGGTGTGGCCCGAGCTCGTGCAGCGCCTGCGCGTACACGCGCCGCTTGAAGTAGATGACCTCGTTCACCGGGCGCCAGAAATCCACCCAGCGCCAGCGATCGAATTCCGGGGAATCGCTCGCATCCAGGCACAGGCGATCCTCGGACGCCTGCAGGCGCAGCAGGAACCAGCGCTGCTTCTGGCCGATGCACAGCGGCTTGCTGCCGCGCCGCAGGTATTTTTTCGGCAGCCGGTAGCGCAGCCAGTCGTCGGTCGCGGCCAGCACGCGCACGTCGTCCGGCTCGAGGCCGACCTCCTCGTTCAGCTCGCGATACATGGCCTGCTCCGCCGACTCGCTGGCCAGCATGCCGCCCTGCGGAAATTGCCAGCCCTTGCTGCCAATGCGGCCGGCGAGCAACAGCTTGCCCGCGTCGTTCGCGAGGATGATGCCGACGTTTGCGCGGAAGCCCTCACTGTCTATCGAGTCGCTGCTCATAGGCCAGCCATTATTCATCCGTTGGCGCCCCGCATGCAAAGCGTCAGCGCCGGCTTGTGCGTCGCTAGCCCTTTGATTAGCCTAGCCCTTCACCCGCCCGCGACGTTGCCATGCCGAGCTGCCCCGAGGAACGCCCGCAGCGCCCGAGGACGGCCGCAGGCCTCTTCGCCGCGGCTCTCGTCCTTGCGCTCGCTGCGCTCGCGCTCGCCCTGTTCACGGGCAGCGCGCAGCTCGGCGCGGCGGACGTGCTGGCCGCGCTCGGCGGCACGGCCGAGGACACCGTGCGCGCCGTAGTGCTCGAACTGCGCCTGCCGCGCGCGCTGACCGCCTTCGCCGTCGGCGGCCTGCTCGCCGTTGCCGGGGTCCTGATGCAGGTGCTGCTGCGCAATCCGCTTGCGGAACCGTACATTCTCGGCACCTCGGGCGGCGCCGCCGTGGCCGCGCTCGCGATGATGGCGGCGGGTGCCGGCATGGCCGCCGTGGACGGCGCCGCTTTCGCCGGCGCGCTCGGCGCGAACCTGCTCGTTTTCACCATCGCGCGCGGCAGCGGTTCGTGGACGCCGACCCGGCTGCTGCTGACCGGCGTCGTGCTCGCGGCCGGCTTCAGCGCCGTCACGACGCTACTGCTCGCCCTGAGCCCCGACGCGCACCTGCGCGGCATGCTGTTCTGGCTGATGGGCGACCTCAGTTTCGCGCAGGCGCCGGGCCGGCTGCTCGCGCTGCTCGCACTGCTCGGCGCCGGGGCGACGCTGGCCGCGCGCGAGCTGAACGTGCTCGCGCGCGGCGAGACCGAGGCCGCCATTCTCGGCCTGCCGGTCACGGCGTACCGTTTCGCCCTGTTTGCCGCGACCGCGCTGGCCGTGTCGATCTCGGTCACGGCCGTGGGCGTCATCGGCTTTGTCGGCCTGGTCGTGCCACACCTCGTGCGGCTCCTTTCTGGCAGCGACCATCGCCTGGTCGTGCCGCTGTCGGCGCTGGTCGGCGGTGCGCTGCTCGTGGTTGCCGACACGGCGGCACGCTCGCTGATGGCGCCCCGCCAGCTGCCGGTCGGCGCATTGACGGCCGCGCTCGGCGTACCGATTTTTCTCTACCTGATGAGCCGCACGGGCCGGCTGCGCTGAGCGCCGGCGCTAGTCGCGGCGAAACACGACGATGTGCTCGGCCTGCAACCGGATGCCGATCGGCCGGCCGACCGGGTGGTCGTGGTGACTCGGAACCGATGAAAGGAGCCGCGCGCCGCTCGCGGTGCGCAGTTCGTACAGGAATTCAGACCCCTTGAACTGCTTGGAAATTACCTCGGCCTGCAGCGGGCTGTCGTCGTCGTGCACGACGTCGTCCGGGCGCAGCAGGACGTCGACCGGCGTGCCCGCCGGCAGGCCTTCGTCCATCCGGCCGCCGATGGCGCCCAGCTCCGTTTCGACCTCGCTTGCGCTGCTCACGCGGCCCTCGAGCCAGACGCCCTTGCCGACGAAGTCCGCGACGAAACGATCGGCCGGCCGGTGGTACAGTCGGTAGGCGCTGTCCCACTGCAGCAGGCGGCCGCGGCGCAGCACGCCGACGTCGTCGGCGAGTGCGAACGCGTCGTGATGATCGTGCATGGCGACCAGCGCGGTCGTGCCGAGCTGTCCCAGCAATTCCCGCACTTCGTGGCCGAGGTTGTGCCGCAGGCCGACGTCGAGGTTCGAAAACGGCTCGTCCATCAGCAGCAGGCGCGGCTCCGGCGCGAGCGCCCGCGCGAGCGCGACGCGCTGCTGCTGGCCGCCGGACAGTTCGTGCGGATAGCGCTCCGCGAAACGCTCCAGGCCGACGCGCTGGAGCATGCGCAACGCCAAAACGCGCGAATCCCGCCGCGGCCTGCCGTGCAGCGCGAACGCCACGTTTTCGGCCGCGCTCAGGTGCGGTAACAGCGCGTAGTCTTGGAACACCATCCCGATGCGACGCTGCTCGGGCGGCACGTGCAGGTTCGCGGAGCTGAGCAGCACGCCGTCGGCGCTGATTTCCCCGTGCTCGATACGCTCGAAACCGGCGATGCAACGCAGCAGCGTGGTCTTGCCGCAGCCGCTCGGTCCGAGTATGCAGCCGATGCGGCCCGCGGCGAGCGTCAGCGACACGTCGTCGAGTACCGGCGCGTCGGTATAGCGATGACCGAGTTCGCTGATCTCGAGCATCAGTCGTTGCGTCGGCTGAGCAGCATGACGGGGACGAGGCCGGCGAGAACGATCGCGAGGGCCGGCAGCGCGGCACGCTCCCATTCGCCTTCCGTCGTGAGCTGAAACACGCGCACGGCCAGCGTGTCCCAGCCGAACGGTCGGGTCATCAGCGTAATCGGCAGTTCCTTCATGACGTCGACGAACACGAGCAGCAGCGCGGTGACGATTGCGGGCTTGAGTATCGGCAGGTGCACCCGGCGCAGCAAGCCGAGCCCGGCAACGCCCATGCCGCGCGCGGCGTCCTCGACGCTGGAACGGACGCGCAGCAGCGCGCTGTCCAGTGGCCCGTGGGCGACCGCGAGGTAACGGGCGAGGTAGGCGAGCATGACGACGGTCAGCCCGCTCTGCAGCGCAATGACGCCGTTGCCCGACACCAGCGGTGACTCGTTTAGCCAGCGGCTGGCGGCTGCGACCGGCACGAAAAAGCCGACCGCCAGCACGGTTCCCGGGATGGCATAGCCGAGCGTGGCGACACGCGCCAGCGCGGCGTTGACGCGCCCGGGGGCGTAGCGGGTGGCAAAAGCAAGCAGCAGGGCGACGCCGCCGATCGTGGCGGCCGCCAGCGAGGCGAGCGCGAGGCTGTTAGCCGCGAACTGCCAGTAGCGGGCATCGAACTCCGCCGCGAAGCTGTCGATGCTCCAGCCGACGATCAGCGATGCGGGCAGGCCGAACGCAATGAACAGCACTGCGCCGCAGTAGCAGCTGATCGCGAGGCGGCGGCCGCGCGACAGGCGCAGCCGGTGCGGGTTGACCCGGCCGCCGGCCGTGAACTGCGCACGGCCGCGGAAGCGGCGCTCGAGCAGCAGCGCACACAGCACCAGAATCACGAGCACCAGAGACAGTTGCAGCGCACTGTTGAGCGAGAACAGCCCGTACCATGCGCGGTAGATCGCCGTCGTGAAAGTCGTGTAGTTGTACAGCTGCACGGTACCGAAGTCGGCGAGGCACTCCATGATCGCGAGCCCGGTGCCGGCAGCGATCCACGGCCTCGCCATCGGCAACGCGACGCGCCTGAAGCCGCGCCAGGGCGACAGGCCGCAGCTCTGCGCCACCTCGAGCGCGCGTACGCCCTGGGTCGCGAAGGCCTGCCGCGTAATCAGGTAGACGTACGGGTAGAGCACGAGGCCGAGCGTCAGGATCGAGGCGCCCGCCGCACCGACGTCCGGGAACGGCGCCGAGTCGCCGAACAGCCGGCGCCAGGTCCCCTGCACCGGGCCCGTGTACTCGAAGAACGCGGCCAGCGCGAAGCCGAGCACGTAGCCGGGCATCGCCATGGGCAGCAACAGTGCCCAGTTGAAGAAGCGCCGGCCGGGGAACTCGCAGGTCGCGACGAACCAGGCGAGCGACACGCCGAGCAGCATCGTCAGCAGCGCGACGCCGCTCGCGAGCAACAGCGTGTTGCCGAGCGCCTCCGGCAGAACGTATTGCAGCAGGTGCGGCCAGACGTCGCCGGTATCCGCGAACAGCGAGGAGAGCGCCACGAGGAGCGGCGCAGACGCGACCAGCGCGATGAGCCCGATCGCGATGCCGAAGCCGCGATGTCCGCCGGCCGCGCGCCGGCGAGCGCCGCTCGGGCGGCGGGCCGCCAGGACACCGATGTCGGCCATGAGGCGTCGCGCCGCGGCGCGTCCGGCTACCTCAGCGGTAGCCGGCGCGGTCCATCAGCTTGACGGCCTGTTCCTGGAACAGGCCGGCCTCGGCGACGTTGCGCGTACTGGCCGTGAAGTCTCCCCAGGCGGCGACCAGCGGGTCAGGCGCGACCTCGGGATTGGACGGATACTCCATGTTTTCGCCCCCCAGCAGCCGCTGCGCCTCTTCCTGCGACATCCACTCGAGCAGTGCGATCGCGCCTTCGGGGTTCGGCGCATGGCGCGTGACGCCGGCGCCGGAGACGTTGACGTGCACGCCGCCGGCCTCGCCGTCGGGCCAGAATATCGCGACCGGGATGTCCGGGTTCTCCTTCTGCAGGCGTCCGAAGTAGTAGGTGTTGACGATGCCGACCTCGCACTGCCCGGCCTCGATCGCCTCGATCAGCTTCGTGTCGTTCGGGAACACGTCGGTAGCCAGGTTCCTTACCCAGCCGCGCACGATTTCCTCGGTGCGTTCCTCGCCGAGTTCGGCGATCAGCATCGCGACCAGTGACTGGTTGTAGACCTTGGCGGAGGTACGCAGGCAGAGGCGCCCGCGCCACTGGTCGTCCGCGAGCCCCGCGTAGCCCTCGAGCTCGGCCGGATCCACGGCGCGCGTGTCGTAGACGATCGTGCGGGCGCGTACGGACAATGCGAACCACTGGTTCTCGGGATCCTGCAGGTAGCCCGGGATGTTCTCCTCGAGCACCGTCGACGTTACCGGGCGCAACACGCCCTCTTCGGCCGCGTACCACAGGTTGCCGGCGTCGACGGTCAGCAGCAGGTCGGCCGGTGTCGTCTGGCCCTCCGCCTTCAGTTTCTGGATCAGCGGCTGTTCGCTGTCCGTCGTGTAGCGAACCGGCACGCCCGTCGCCGCGGTGTACGCATCGAAGATCGGCTGGATCAGCTGTTCCGCACGCGCGGAATAGACCGTCACCGGCTGTGGGGCGGGCGCGGCCGTATCCCCAGAGCCGCTGTCGGCGGGAGGCGTGTCGGACGAGCAGGCGGCGAGCAGGAAGGCGGCCAGCAGCAGGCCGGAACCGGGTCGTACGGAGGGTGACAGGCGCATGTGGGGAGGCATCCCGAAGTTAATGATAATGGTTCTCATTATCACATAGCGCGGGTCCGCCGGCCAAGCCCGGCGTTCAGGCAGACCGCCGGTCCAGGCAGACGCGGTCGCGGCCGTCGCTCTTCGCCCGGTACAGGGCCACGTCGGCCCGCGCGATCAGCGCGTCGCCGAGCGACTTCAGGTCCGCTCCCGGCGCGGGCGGCTCCGCGCTGGCGATGCCTATCGACGCCGTCACCGTAACCTCGACGCCGTCCGCGACGATGATCGGCGCCGTGGAAACGGCCCGGCGTATGCGTTCGGCCAGCGCCTCGGCCTTGTCGCTGTCGGTGCCCGGCAGCAGGATCACGAACTCCTCGCCGCCGTAGCGCGCCGCCACGTCGCTGGCGCGCACCTGCGCATCGATGCGCTGGGCGACCTCGCGCAGGACTTCGTCGCCGGCGCCGTGCCCGTGGCTGTCGTTGATGCGCTTGAAGTGATCGATGTCGAGCATCAGGCAGACCAGCGGCGTGCGCTCGCGGCTCGAGCGCGCGAGTTCTTCCTTGAGCCGGAACTGCAGGTAGCGGCGATTGTGCCAGCCGGTCAGGAAGTCGGTGTGGCCGCTGCGCAGCAGCCGCGCGCGGTTGACGACGTTCTCGAGGGCGAACGAGGCGATCGAGCTGAAGTGCGCGAAGAAGTCGGTCGCGTGGGTCGGGGTGAAGCGATCCTCGTCGCGACTGCCGAAGTTCATGCTGCCGAGCAGCTTGTCCTTGTGCGTCAGCGGCAGCATCGCGATCGAGGCGATTTCTTCAGCCGCCGGCAGGACCAGCGAGTGGTCGGCGCGCGAGTAGCGGCCGAGCCACGGCTTGCGCAGCGCGACGTACTGCGGCGCGAGTCCCCGCAGCGCGTCGGCGAAGACCAGCCCGGGAAAGGCCTCCGGCGCCTGGCCGGACGCGAGCAGCAGGTGGCGGATGTCGTGGTCCGGATCGCAGAGCACGACGCTGACGGCGTCGAGGCGATAGCTCTCGCGCAGGTCGTTCAGCATGACGCGGAACAGTGCGCCGAGATTGGCTGCCTCGAGCAGCAGCATCTCGCGCTCCTGCGACAGGTGCAGGATCCGCGTGTTGCGTTCGACCTCGCGCTTCAGCCGCTTGAGCTGGCTGCGGACCTCCCGCAATTCCGTTTCCGGATCCCGCTTCCCGCTCAATGCCCCGGGCCTCGCCTGTCCGTGTCCAGGCAATTCTTTTACCAGAATCGGCGGCGCGCTGCCGGGCGAAGCCACCCGCAGGCACGCCGGCCCCGGGCGGTGGACGCCCGGGGCCGGCGCGGGAGGCGAGACTGGCCTAGTGACGGTGTCCGCAGCGGTAGTGGCGGCCGCCGGCGTGGTGCCGGTACCGGTAGCGGTGCCAGCGATAGTCGTCCCGGTAGCTGCGGTACAGGTAGTGCCAGCTGACGCCCGGTCCGTAGCGATAGCCGAATGCCGCGTGCCAGTGCAGGAAGTCGCGGTGCTTCCTGAGCCAGCGCGGCACGGCGGGATGTCGGCGGTGCACGACATGGGCCGGCCCGCGGTAGCCGTCGTGAACGCCGTGGCGCGCGCCGTGGGCATCGGCATCGGCGGCGACGAGCAGCAATCCGGCGGCAAGGAGCGTGGCGGCTGTGATCGAGAAGCGGGTCATGGCGATTACTCCGTGGGACAGGTTCGGCGCCATCCTGGCACCCGCGGCATGAACCGGGACTTAACGCAAGCACATGAATTTGCTAGGAGTATGAACGAGAACTGAATGCGCCGACGCCGCCTGAGCCTCTACCGGGTCGCTGCCAATCGTGCGAACATCGGCGCTCGCAAAGAGGCACCGGCGCTGCCAACCGCGCGCCGGCACTGACAGATGGGGGAACCACGACGATGAAGACCCGCGCCGCCGTCGCTTTCGAAGCCGGCAAACCCTTGGAGATCGTGACACTCGACCTCGACGGACCGAAAGAGGGCGAAGTGCTGATCCGCAACGTCGCCACCGGCGTCTGCCATACCGACGCCTTTACGCTCTCGGGCGAGGACCCGGAAGGCATCTTCCCGGCGGTCCTCGGTCACGAAGGCGGCGCCATCGTCGAGGAAGTCGGCCCCGGGGTTCGCGGCATCAAGGCCGGGGACCACGTCATACCGCTGTACACGCCCGAGTGCGGCGAGTGCTCCTTTTGCATGTCGGGCAAGACCAATCTGTGCCAGGCAATCCGGGCCACGCAGGGCAAGGGCCTGATGCCGGACGGCACGTCGCGGTTCTCGCTCGACGGCAAGACCATTTATCACTACATGGGTACGTCGACATTTTCCGAGTACACGGTGCTGCCCGAAATCGCCGTCGCGAAAATCAGCAAGAAAGCGCCGCTCGAAAAGGTCTGCCTGCTGGGCTGCGGGATCACGACCGGCATCGGCGCCGTGCTGAACACCGCGAAGGTGCAGCCGGGATCGACCGTCGCGGTCTTCGGTCTCGGCGGCGTCGGCCTCAGCGCGATCCAGGGCGCCACGATGGCGCGGGCGAGCCGCATCATCGCGATCGACATCAACCCGGACAAGTTCGAACTGGCGAAGCAGATGGGCGCGACCGACACGGTCAACCCGAAGGATCACGACGCGCCGATCCAGGATGTCATCGTCGAGTTGACCGGCGGCGGCGTCGATTACTCCTTCGAGTGCGTTGGCAACGTCAAACTGATGCGTGCCGCGCTCGAATGCTGCCACAAGGGCTGGGGCGAGTCGGTGATCGTCGGGGTCGCCGGCGCGGGCCAGGAGATTTCCACCCGGCCGTTCCAGCTAGTGACCGGCCGCGTCTGGCGGGGCACCGCGTTCGGCGGCACCAAGGGCAAGTCCCAGCTCCCCGGCATGGTCGAGCAATACCTGGGCGGTGACATCAAGGTCGACGAGTTCATCACGCACACGATGTCGCTCGAGGACATCAACAAGGCCTTCGACCTGATGCACGAAGGCAAGAGCATCCGCACGGTCGTGCATTTCTGAGCCGGGCGGCCGGCCCCGCATGACCCGCGTCGCGACGGCCACGAGTTCCCGGATCGCCGCGGAGGCCGCGCTCGACGTCGCCGACGCGGGCGGCAACGCGATCGATTGCGCGCTCGCCGCGGCACTGGTCACGATGAACACCGAGCCGGGCGTCTGCGCCCTCGCAGGCGGCGCCTACCTGACGGTCTGGCCGGCCGACGGCGAGCCCGTCACGATCGACGGCAACGTCGCCGTGCCCGGTCTCGGTCGCCCGCCCGGTACGCCACGCAGCGAAGCGGTCGAGCTCGACTACGGCGGCGGCATCCGCACGCTGGTGGGCTGCGGGCCGGTCGCGGTGCCGGGCACGCTCGCCGCGCTGACCCGCGCGAGCGAGCGCCACGGCCGGCTGCCGTGGCAGCTCGTCTGCGCACCGGCCATCGCCCTGGCGCGCAGCGGCTTCCCGCTGTCGCGCGCCGCGCACTATTTCCTGCGCTACGCGGGCGACGTGATCTACGGGCGCAGCGACGACGGCCACGGCGCACTGCACGATGCATCGGGCAGGCTGCTCGAGCCCGGCGAGACCGTCACGGTCCCGCACCTCGCCGACACGCTCGAGCTGATCGCCCGCGAGGGCTCGCGGCCGTTTTACTCGGGCGAGCTCGGCGCGGCGCTGGTCGCGCACGTCGAGCAGGGCGGCGGCCGGCTGAGCCGGCGGGATCTCGAGGCCTACGAAGCCCTCGAACGGCGCCCGCTGCTGACCGGACTCGGCGACTGGCAGATTGCCAGCAACCCGCCGCCGGCGGTCGGCGGCACCGTGCTCGCCGCGATGCTCGCTGCGTTCCGCGACCGCCCGGCGACGGCCTGGGACGCGTCGTCGCTGTCGCGCCTCGTCGGCGTGCAGCACGCCGTGCTGCGTTACCGGCGCGAACGACTCGACCTGAGCGACGATATCGGCAGCGACAGCGCCGAGCTGCTGGCCGCCGCGGTCGCCGCTGACTTTCCCGGCCGCTGGCAGTCTACGTCGACGGTACACACCTCGGCGGTCGACCGCGACGGCAACGCCTGCGCGATCACGGCGTCGGCCGGCTACGGCTCCGGCGAGATGCCGCCGGGCACGGGCCTGTGGCTGAACAACTGCCTCGGCGAGCTCGAACTGAATCGCCGCGGGCTCGATGCGGGTCCGGCGGGCCGGCGGCTGCCGTCGAACATGACGCCCGGCGCCGCGCGCACGGCGGATCGCGTGCTCGCCTTCGGTTCGCCGGGTGCCGATCGCATCACCACCGCGATCCACCAGGTCCTGATCAACTACCTGCAGCAGGATCGCTCGCTCGAGGCCGCGATCGCCGCGCCGCGCCTGCATGTCGAACTGCGTGACGGCGGCGATCGCGTCGCGGCGGAGCCGGGGCTCGAGCTGCCGGAGCTGCCGCTCCCGGTGCGCTGGTTCGACGGGCCGAACATGTACTTCGGCGGCGTCTCCGCTGCCGCCTACTCGGAAGCGCAGGGCTTCGAGGCCGCGGCAGACCCGCGACGCGAGGGCGGCGTCTGCCTGGGCGGCGCCTGAAAGTCGGACCGCGTAGAAGGCGGCCCGGCGGTTTGCTACGCTCCGCGGACCGCGCGCCCGCCCCCGGGCACGACGCCAGGACAGGCCGATGACATCCGCAGACAAAGCGCATGGCCGTCTCCCCGAGACGCTGCCCGAGGAGCCGATGGCGCTCGCACGCGCATGGTTCGAGCACGCGCAGCGCGAAGCCGGCCAGCGCAATCCGAACTCGATGACGCTCGTGACCGCAGACGCCGATGGCCAGCCGTCCGGCCGCGTCGTGCTGTGCAAGGCTTTCGTCGCCGAGCCCGGCTACCTCGTGTTCTACACGAACTACGAATCGGCCAAGGGCCGCGCGCTCGACGCCAACCCGCGCTGCGCCGCCGTCATGCACTGGGACGCGCTCGGTCGCCAGCTGCGCGTAGAGGGCCACGCGCTGCGCTCGCCGCCGGCGGAAAGCGACGCGTACTTCGCGACCCGTCCCTGGGGCAGCCAGCTCGGCGCCTGGGGGTCCGACCAGAGCCGCGCTATCGGGTCGCGCGCGGCGCTGATCGAGCAGGTGCGGCGGCGGGCCGCCCGGCTCGGCATCGAGCTCGGCGAGGACACGGAGACGCTGGCCACAGGCGCTCTGCCTGCCGTGCCGCGGCCACCGCACTGGGGCGGCTATCGCCTCTGGATTCGCGCGCTGGAACTGTGGCAGGAAGGCGCGGACCGCGTGCACGACCGCGCACGCTGGGAGCGCCCGCTCACGGTCGACGGCGACGCTGCCCGCCCGGGCGCCGCCTGGCAGGTCATGCGGCTGCAACCCTGAGCCCGGATCATGCAAGAACCACTGAGCGAACGTTCCGTCGATTGCCCGTACTGCGGCGAGCGCCTCGACCTGCTGATCGACACCTCCGCCGGCGCCCAGTCCTACGTCGAGGACTGCCAGGTCTGCTGTCGGCCGATGAACGTGAGCTTCACCTGCCGGGACGGCGAGCTCGACGAGCTTCGTGTTAGCAGCGACGCGTAAGACCGCCGCCTGCTGTGCGCTGCTCGCGCTGGCCGCGGGCAGTGGTGCAGACGTGCTGCACGTCACCGAGGGCACCAACCTGAGCGTCGACGTGTCGCGGGCCGACGGCAGCATCGCGTTCGACCTGCTCGGTCGCCTGTGGGTGCTGCCGCCGCGCGGCGGCGACGCCCGGCACGTGCCTACGCCCGGGCTGCTCGCGCGCCGGCCCCGCTTCGCGCCGGGTGGCGAATCCCTGCTGTTCGAAGTCGAGCGGGACGGTGTGCCGTCACTCTGGCGCGTCGCGGCCGACGGGGCGGGCCCCGCGCGCCTGACGCCGGCGGGCGGCTCCGAGCAGCAGGCGGCCTGGCATCCGTCCGGCGAGCGGATCGTCTACTCGGCTGCGAGCAACGGCAGCGACCTCGACCTGTGGGAGCGCGATCTCGCGACGGGGCTGGCCTGGCGCCTGACCCGCGCGAACGGCGACGAGACGGCGCCCGCCTGGTCCGCCGACGGCCGCCACCTCGCCTGGATTGCGCAGGACGGCGATACCTGGCGGCTGATGCTGCGCCGCTTCGGGCACCCGCCGCGCAGCCTGCTGGAGTCGCCGGCGCCGCTGCTGGCACCGGCCTGGCGGCCCGACAACACGCTGCTGACCTTTCTACGCGCCGATCCCGACGGCGGCCTGTCGCTGAACATGCTGATCCTTTCGGACCCGCCGCTGGAGCGCGTGCTGGCGGCCGGCGAGGATTTTTTTGCCGCGCCGGTCAGCTGGACCGCGCGCGACCGCTACGTCTACGCCGCGGACGGTCGCATACGCTCGCGGCCGTTCGAGCGCGGGCGCCTGCGCGAAGTGCCGTTCATGGCTGCGGTCGAGGTCGCGGCGCGGCAGAGCGTGCTCGCCGAGCGCGAACGACCGCTGCCCGACGCGACGCCGGCGTCGGGCCGCTTCGTGCTGCGCGCGGCACGGCTGTACGACGGCGAGACGCCCGCGTACCGGCACGCGGTCGACATCGTCATCGAGGCCGGTCGCATCGCCGCGGTCGAGGCGCGCCGCGAGCGGCCGGACGAGATCGTCATCGACCTGCCCGACACGACGGTGCTGCCGGGCCTGATCGACACCTGGAGCCGCTCGCCGCAGTCCTCGCGGATGGCGCTGCCGCTGGCCTTCGGGGTGACGACGCTGCTGACGCCGGACCCGCTGCCGGCGCAGCCCACCGGACCGGCGCCGCGCCTGTTGCGCGCGGCGGACGCGAGCACGGCGCCGCGGCGGCCGGACGATCCGCTGATCCGGCTCGCCTACACGCACAACGGCGCCGGCGCCGCGCTCGATCAATGGCAGCGCCGCGGCATCCCGGTGCTGGCGGAAACCTGGGTCGGCGGCCTCGCCGGCGGCGCCGACCTGCTGCTCGGCACCGCCACGTTGCCGGCCTCGCCGGCCGGTAATCGCTATGCCGATGTCACCGCGCTGATGCGGGGCGGGCCGCTCGTGCTCGTCTC
>CALALV010000038.1 GCA_937925605.1 uncultured Woeseia sp. | reverse complement strand
CGAGCGCCGCCGCGGCCATCCAGCCCGCCGTGCCCCCGCCAACAATCACGACTTTCCTGACCATCCGTCTACCTGTTCAGCTTGTTGCGGAGCGCGCTGCGTATGCGCCTCGCCGTGTCATCGTCCAGTTCGCCGACGACGCCGCGCCGCGCCTCCGGAATATGCGCAACGACTGCCGCGTCGTAGTCGAACACGTAGTGCCCGAACAGCCCGCGCCAGGCCTCGCGTTCGGCTGGCGGCAGGTCGCGGATTTCCAGGATCGCGTGCAGCAGCGCGTCGCCCGGCGCACCCATGCGTGCGGGTACTTCCCGCCACCAGTGATTGATCAGAATGTTGAACGACTCGAGACCCTCGACGTGGTGCCACCACATGGCCGGTATGTAGATGCCGTCGCCCGGCTCGAGTTCGGCCACGCACGCAGCCGCCAGCGCTTCGGCGAAACGCGGATAGCGCTCGAGATCCGGCTCGTGCGGGTCGACCAGGCTGACCTGCTGGCCGGCGGGCGTGAATTCCAGCGGACCGACGTAAAGATTCCCGAGCTGTTCGGGCGGGAACAGCGTGAAGCGCCTGCGTCCGGCGCAGACGCAGGCAACGTTTTGCATCACGTCGTAGTGAGCGGACACGGTACTGCGGTTGCCGATCCAGATGCGCACCGTTGCCTGGCGCCCGCCGCCCGGCAGGCTGTTGTCGGTGCGCAGGCCCGGCAGGCAGTAATCGATGGCCATCGATCCCATGTAGATCGTTGGTGCAGCAGGACTGTCCGCATGCTCGAGCAGGCTGTCCAGCAACCCTTCGAGGTCCGTCTTCGCCTGCTCGAAATTCATGCCGGCCAGGTCGTCACTGTAGAAGATGCGCCCGCCCGTATCGCCCCTGCCGCGGAACGCCGTCACCGGCGCGCCCTGGTAGAAGCCGCGCAGGTAGTCGCTCGCGGAGCGCGTACCGGAGCGCGCAGCGGCGACCAGCGGCCAGTCGGTCGCGATGCCGCGCAGCACACCCGGCCGCGAGCGCGCGGCGAGCCGCGGGAACAGGGTCTCGCGATCGCCGATCTCGATGTCGGGGAGCGCCTGCATCCGTGACCGCTCCGCTAGGCCCTGGCCGCCAGGCGCGCGTTCTTGCGCGCGATCAGCTTTTCGAGATTGGGCAGCGAGGCGAGCATCATGTACAGGCGCCGCAGGTGCCCGGGCTGGTGCAGGGCCTCGAGCGCGTCGCCGCCGAGCGACGCGAGCTTTTCCTCGTTGATCGTGTGCAGGCCGGCGAGGCTCTGCCGCGAGCCGTCGTCGAAGCGCACGTCAATGCTCAGCGTTTCGACGAGGTCGAGGCCTACCAGCAGCTGCGAGAACGCCTGGCTGGCCTCGTGACCGTCGTGTACGGCCTTGAGCACGGACGTCAGCCGTTCGAGCAGCGGGCTCTCGCCACCCTGCGGCAGGAACAGCGGCTCGCCCTCGGTCGTGCTGGCGCTCGGGTGCCCGAGGTCGACGTGCACGACCGGCACCCGGGTCGGCACGCCGTCGACGTCCTGTTCCTGGAAGCCGATCAGCAGCGGCTGGCGTTCGATCGACAGCGGCATGTAACGCGCATCCCAGCGACCGCCGTCGAGGAACAGGTTCTCGCCGTCCGCGAAACCGAGCAGCGCGACGCTCTCGAAGTGCCCGGTCTCCGCGTTCTTGAACAGGAACAGCGGGTATTCCATCTGCAGCTGTTCGAATTCCGCGGGAAACACCCGCGCCACGTTGGCATCGTAGCCGCAGCCCGGCTCGAACACCCGGTGGACCCGCAGATCCTTGTGGCTGACGTTGTCGAGTAATGCGTGTTGCGTCATGTCGTTCCCGGCGGCCTGCGCGGCCGCGTCAGCGGTCATCCGGAGGCGGCAGGCCCCGTTGGTTGATGGTCTCGAGCAGCTCGCGGTTGCGCGGCAGGTTGGCCGCCAGCTGCCGCGCCTTGCCGATGTTGTCTGCGAACAGCGCCGCGGCGCCCGGGGCTTCGTCCGCCCGCCTTGCCGTGTTCCGTGCGCGTGTCTCGAAGCCCATGCCGTACAGCACGAACTGGTGACTCGCCGACGAAAAGACCTCCTCGACCCGCGGAAAATCCCGGTGCCACGGCACATGGTAACGCCAGAGCTCGAGCAGGTCCTCAAGGCTGTCCGGCACGCTGCCGGGCTCGCGATTGTCGCGCCAGTACGCGCTGTCCTCGCGCCGGCTCAGCGCGTAATGCAGCTTCAGGAAGTCGATGATTCGCTGCCAGCGGTACAGGAAAGTCTCGTTGTAGCGGCGGGCAACGACGTCCATGACCGAGCGATCGGCCGGCAGCTCCTCGGCGAGCTGGCGCCCGGCCAGCTCGATCAGGACCAGCGCGCTGGCTTCGAGCGGCTCGAGAAAACCCGCCGACAGGCCCACGGCCACGCAGTTACGGTGCCAGAACACCTCGCGGTGCCCGGGTTCGAAGGCTATGCGGCGCGGCTCGAGCGCGTCGAGTCGCTGCCCGGCGGTGCGCTCGACGTAGTCCGACAGCACGCGCCGTGCCTCCTCGTCATCGCAATGCGAGCTCGAGAATACGAAGCCGATGCCGCGCCGGCCGGTCAGGCCGATGTCCCAGACCCAGCCCGAGGCCCGGGCCGCGGCGATCGTCTGCGACGCGATCGGGCTGTCGGCCGCGGCGTACGGCACCTGCACGGCGAGCGCGGCATCGTTGAACAGGACGTCGCTGCACGAGCGGAAGCCGATGCCGTAGTGCCGGCCGAGCAGCAGCGCGGCGAAGCCCGTGCAATCGACGAACAGGTCGCCGGCCAGCTCGCCGTTCTCCGCGGTCCGCACCGCCCGGATGTCGCCGTCCGGGGCGCCGTCGATGCCGGTGACGTGATCGAGCACGTGGCGTACGCCGAGTTGCGCGCTGCAGTGGCGTTGCAGCAGCGCGGCGAAACGGCCCGCATCGAGGTGATAGGCGTAGTTCAGGACGCCTGCGTACTCCGGCGTCGTGGCCTGCTTCGGTGCCAGCCCGCGATCGCAGGCGAGCGCCTGCGGCGTCACGGCGTGGGCGAAAGGCGCACGCTCGGCCTGGTCCAGCCAGTGCGCTGCCAGGTTGATGCGGTTATAGCCGGCCGGCGCGGTGAACGGGTGGTAATAGGTATCGCGCGTTCCGCCGTCGACCCAGCCGTCGAAACGTGTGCCCTGCTTGAACGCTGCCTGGCATTCGGCGAGGAAGTCGCTCTCGCCGATGCCTATGCGTCGCAGCGTGCTGCGCATGGTCGGCCAGGTGCCTTCGCCGACGCCGATCGTGGCGACGTCGGGCGATTCGACCAGGGTTATCTCCACCGGGCCGCCGGCGTGTTCGCTCGCGAGCAGGCCCGCGGTCAGCCAGCCGGCCGAACCGCCGCCGACGATTACGATGCGCTTGACCGGGCCGTTCGCTTGCGTCGCCATAAAAAAAGAGCCGCTGCCAGGCAGCGGCTCAATGTATCGGTTAAACCGCCCGGTTAAAAGTCATACCGGGCGCCGATGTTGAAGCGCGCACCGTATTCGTTGCCGCGCAGGAACTGTTCCGGGTAGCGGACGTAGACGCGCTGCACTTCCTCGGTGATGTTGATCGCCTCGAAGAACACCGCGAGCTGGTCGGACGCGTACCAGGTCACGTTCAGGTCGAGCGGCGCGTACTCCTCGGTGAACACGGGTGAACCGAAGGAGTCGAAGCCGGACAGGAACTCGTCGCGCCAGTTGTAGGCCAGCCGGGCCGAAACGATATCGTTCTCGTAGAACACCGACAGGTTGGCCGAGTCGCTGAGGCCGGGCAGCGCGAACTCCTGCCCGACGACGTCCCGGTTCGCGTCGACGTCGCCGTTGACGATCGTCAGGTTGGCCTGGACGCCCCAGCCCGTGTCGCTGAACATGTGCTGGATCGCGAACTCCCAGCCGAACAGGTTGCCGACCTCCGCGTTCTCGGTCGTCGTCACGTCGAACACGGCCAGCGGATCGTCCGGGCGGGCGAAGATCGGATCGGTCGGCGCATTGCCGAGATTCTGGTTGATCCGCGCGAACACGTTCTGATCAGTGGTCGGGGTGCCTTCCGCCTCGAGTTCTGCGCGCGCCTGCTCCGCATCGGCGCCGATGTACGGGTCCGTGATGCCCTCGAAGGTCTGCTGCTCGATCGTCGACACGAGGAAGTTGTCGACCTTCTTGCGGAAGTGGCCGATCGACGCATAGCTGGCGTCGTCGTAGTACCACTCGAACGAGAAGTCCAGGTTGTCCGACAGGTACGGCAGCAGGTCGGGATTGCCGGCCTCGACGTTGCGGTTGCGCACGTTCGGGTTGCCGATAAACGAGCGATTCGGCGTCAGCGCGCCGATCGGCGGACGCGCCAGCGAGCGGCTGTAGGAGAAGCGCACGATCATGTCGTCCCGGACCTCGAGGTCGAGATCCACGCTCGGCAGGTAGAAGTCGTTCTTGTTCTCGCCGAAGCGGAAGGTCGGGTTGTTGGCGAATTGGTAGGAGAACTCGTTGCCGCCGACCCAGACGATGGCCGTCGCCGGTACCTCCTGGCCGTAGGAGTTCATCTCGGTTTCCTCGTAGCGCAGCCCGAGAATCGCGTTGAACGGCATGCCGTTGAACTCGTCCTCGAAGGTCACCTGTACGTGGAAGGCGTCGATGAACTCGTCGACCAGCGCGGCACCGGAATTACCCAGCGGGCCCGACCAGAAGCGCCCGCGCGTACCGGACGGATCCTGGAAGTCCGAGCCCCAGCCGGGCCAGTAGACGGCCTCGATCGGATCGCCCTGGCCGATCTGTTCCCACTGGTCCACGAGGTAGTTGAAATCCGCCGTGAAGTAGTTCGGATACGAGAAATTGCCGCCGTTGGAAAAGCCGCTCAGCAAGCCGCCCAGGTTGCCGGTCTGCCACTGGTTGTTGTCCCAGTACTGCGCCGAGGTCAGCCAGAAGCCGGCCGGCAGCAGGCCCGAGTAGGCGTTGCGCGTGTCGAACTCCTGCTCGGTGTGCGACACGCCGAACTCGATGCGCCGCACCGCGCCATCGCCGAGGTTCTCCCAGGAGCCGTCGATCTGCACCTGCACGATGTCGTTGTAGACGTCCGTGTTGAAGGCCTGGCCGAACAGCGAACCGATGTCGCCGGGCAGCAGCTCCGCCTGCGGACTGCCGTCGCCGCCGAGGAAGGTAACGTCGAAGGTCGGGATGCCGCCGGCCGGGTAAGTTGCAGTCTGCACGTCGATGGAGGCCGTCCTGGGTCCGAAGCCCGGGATGTCGCCGCACCAGGGGCAGGCCGTGTTGCCGATGATCAGGTTGGCAGAGCTGCCGGGCTCGCCCGGGATGACGCCGCCGCCGCGCAGTTCCGACGAAGAGCTGTGCACGTCGAGTACGAACGCGAGGCTGTCGGTGGCCTGCCAGTCAAGGTTGAAGCCGAGCGAGCCGTTCTCCTTGATCGTCCGGTCGCGACCGACGTTGGTCGAGTAGTCACCGCAGGACTGGCTGACCTGCGTCACCGTGCCGCGCTCGTTGATCGTCGCCTCGATGTTCGGGCACTCGAACCAGATGCCGACGCTGTTCGAATCCTTCTCGAAATCGACCTCGGAGTAGGTGTAATCGAGCGTGCCGGTCAGCGTGTCGAACGGCGCGTACTGCAGCACCAGCTGGCCGTTGATGCGGTCGCGCGAGATGTCCGACCAGCCGTAGCCGATGTTCTGCGGATGCCACCAGATGCCGTCGGCGCGCTGGTTGTTGTTGTTGACGATGCCGCCGTTCAGCTGCAGGTTCTGGCCCCAGTTGTCGACCGCGGCGTTTTCTTCGCGATTGTCACGCTCCTGGTAGGACGCCGTCAGCAGGATGCCGATCGTGTCGTCGGCGAAGGTATTGCTGATCATGCCCGCGATCTCGGGCGTGAAGGTGTCGAGATCCGCGATGCTCGCATCGGAAGACGAGGTCTCGTGCACCGCCTTGGCGCTGATGACGCTCTGGAAACCGGGGTTCTGCAGAGGTTTGGCCGTCAGGATGTTGACCGTCGCGCCGATGCCGCCGGTCGGCAGGTCGGCCTTCGTCGTCTTGTAGATCTCGACCGCGCTCACACCCTCGGTGGCAAGATCGGCGAAGTCGAAGGAACGCCCACCCGCCGTCGGCATCGAACGGCCGTTCAGCGTGACGAGGTTGAATTCGGGCCCCATGCCGCGGACCGTGATTCGCGAGCCCTCGTTGTTGCTGCGGTCGATCGACACGCCGGTGATGCGCTGCAGCGCCTCGGCGAGGTTCTGGTCCGGGAACTTGCCGATGTCTTCCGCGGTAATCGCGTCGACGACGCCGTTGGCGGCGCGCTTGCGGTCCATCGACTGCATCAGGCTGCCGCGGATGCCGGTCACCGTGATTTCCTCGATCGCCCCGTCGTCCTGTGCCTGCAACGGACCGGCCGCCGTCGCGCCCAGCGCCACGGCGATCCCCGCCGCGAGCGGCGTCCGGTTGAATGGCTTGTTCCGCATGGCTTTTTCCCCCGCCTTGTACATGGAATCGACAACGCAGGCACGATCTCGGCCGTGCAGCGACAGCGCTGTCATGCTGCAGATTTACTGCATACTGACAACGCTGTCAAGTGTGGCTAGAATCGGCCGGCATTCGGGTGACGCCGCCGTCCCGGCGGCCGGGGGGGAGTAGGCCATGCACAGGACGGCGCCGGACCCGGCCGGCATCCGCGCGGCCTGGCAGGGCCGGGTGTCGGGCTGCCTGCTCGGCAAACCGGTCGAAGTGCTGTCCTTCCGCGCCGGCCTCGCCGGGCTGCGTGGCTACCTGCAGGCAGCCGGCGCGCTGCCGCTGCGCGACTACGTGCCACGGCTGGACAGCGACGAGGGGCGCGCCCTGCCGCCCGGCTGCTGCCGCGGAGAACTGGTTCGCGCGGAACCGGACGACGACATCAACTACACGGTTCTTGCGCTGCTCTTGCTGGAGCGGCACGGGACCGCCCTCTGCACGGCCGACGTGGCCCGCAGCTGGCTGCGCCTGCTGCCGGCGGGCACGACCTGGACGGCGGAGCGCGCCGCCTACCGCAAGCTGCTGGAGCACATGGACGACGAGTTCGTGAACGGCGCCGACGCCGGCTTCGACCTCGCGATCTGCGCCGACAACCCCTGCAACGACTGGATCGGTGCGCAGATCCGCGCCTACCTGTGCGGCTGGGGCTCGCCCGGCAGGCCGGAGCTCGCGGCCGGGCTCGCAGCCCGCGACGCGGCGCTGAGCCACCGCGGCGAGGGCGTCAACGGCGCCGTGGTCGTGGCAGCGCTGGCCGCGTCGATCCCGGCGAGCGGGTCGCTCGCCGAAGCTTTCGCAGCCGCCCTGGCGCAGCTGCCGGCCGCGAGCGACGCGGCGGCCGCCGTGCGGCGGGGGCTGGCCCTGGCTGGACGGGACGATGTCCCGGAACAGTTGCACGCCGAGTTCGCCGGCCTGCCCCCGGTGCACACGCTCAACAACCTGGCCGTCGTCGCCTGGGCGCTGGCGACGGCCGGCGAAGACTTTTGCGCGGCAATCGGCTACGCCGTGGCCGCGGGCTGGGATACCGACAGCAACGGGGCCACGGTCGGCGGCCTGGCCGGACTCCGCAGCCGCTCGGTGCCGGAGACGTGGACCCGGCCGTGGCGCGGGCGGGTCGGCGTGGACCTGGCCGGCATGGCTGACCTCGAGCTCGCAGATCTCGCCGGTCGCACAGTCGCCGTCGCGGAGCAGTTGCAATGACCGGCAGCCACCAGCGGGACGGCGACATCGCGGGCCTCCGGCGACAGGCCGATCCGCCGCCGGGTTTGACTCTGCTACCCGGGCGAATTCTAATCGCAACAAAAATAAGCGGGTGCCGACGAGCGTTCGCCATGCAGCAATGACGAAACCGACAATATTCGACGTAGCGAACCTGGCCGGCGTCTCGATCAAGACCGTGTCCCGCGTCGTGAACCGGCAGCCGAACGTGCGCGAGTCCACCCGCGAGCGCGTGGAGCGCGCGATCCGCGAGCTGCACTATCGGCCCGACCAGTCCGCCCGCAACCTGGCAAGCCACAGCTCGCACCTGATCGGCCTCGTCTACGACGACCCGGCCGCCTACGACATGCCGAGCGGCGGCTACATTCTCGACCTGCAGCAGGGCGCGCTGCGCGCCTGCCGGGGCGCGCTGCTCGAGTTGCTGATCCACCCCTGTGACTACCGCCGCAAGGAAGTCGCAAATGAGCTGCAGTCGCTGATCAACCAGACGCGGGTGTCCGGCATCGTGCTCGCCGCGCCGCTGTCCAATATTCCGCACATCGTGCGCGCCATCGAGGCGACCGGGACGCCGTTGGTGCGCCTGTCGCCGGGATCGCACAACGGCGGTGAGACCTCGATCGTAACGAACGATGCCGAAGCCACCGCTGAACTGACCCGTTACGTAGCCGAGCTCGGCCACACGCGCATCGCCTACATCCGCGGCGACCCGCAGCACCAGGCGGTTGCAAACCGCTTTCGCGGCTACAGGGAGGGGCTCGCCGCGAGCGGGCTCGATTTCGACGCGCGGCTGGTCGCGAACGGCGACAATTCCTACGGCTCCGGCGAGCGCTGCGGCCAGGCCCTGCTCGAACTCGCGAATCGCCCCACTGCGATCATCGCCGCGAACGACGACATGGCGGCCGGTGTCATACGCGCGGCCCACCGCCTCGGCATACGCACGCCGGAGGAGCTGTCGGTCGCCGGCTTCGACGATATCTCCCTGGCTCGCCAGGTCGACCCGGCGCTGACGACGATCCGCCAGCCGCTCGTGCGGATGGCAGAACGAGCCGTGCAGATCCTGGTCGGCGACGCGACGGACGTCGGCGCCAAGGGCGAGATCTGCATACCCGCCGAGATCAAGATCCGCGAATCGACCGCGCCGGCGCCCGGCTGAGCAGCTCGTCTCAGTCGCGCCGCAGCAGGCGCTCCAGGTCCTCGAGCGAGCGGCCGCGCGTCTCGGGCAGCAGCGCCAGCACGAAGAACAAACCGACCAGCGCGAACGACCCGAACAGCAGGAAGGTCAGCGACGCCCCGAGCTGTTCCAGTTCCCACGGAAACACGAACTGCACGCCGAAACTGACCGCGGAATTGACGAGTCCCGCGACGGACACGGCGAGCCCGCGCAGCCGGTTCGGGAACAGCTCCGAAAACAGGACCCACATGACCGGGCCGAGAGACACGGCGAAGCTCGCGACGAACCCGAGGATCGCGGCGAGGACCAGCCGCCCGTCGATGTCGATCGCCGCGGCAACCAGTTGCGACTGGTATTGCGCAAAGTTCTCCGCTCCGAGCAGCGCGCTGACCGCTTCGCGAAATGCCACGTCGCTGGCGTGGGCAACGCCTGCGAGCGGTAGCAGCAGGTCGCGATCGAGCGCCTCCGGCAGCTGCCCGATCGAGGCCGGCGACAGCGTGTAGGTGGCACTGCCGAATGCGAAGGCCAGCGTCAGCATGCATACCGCGATGCCGGCCAGGCCGATGCCGAGAAGGGGCCGCCGGCCGAGCCGGTCAATCAGCAGCATCGCGACGACGGTGAATGCGAGGTTGACCAGGCCGACCAGCACGGCCTGCATGAAGGCGGCGTCGCGCCCGATACCGGACTGCTCGAAGATCATCGGCGCGTAGAAGAACACCGCGTTGATGCCCGTGATCTGCTGCAGGACGGCGACCCCGAGGCCGATCGTCAGGGCGAGGCGCAGCGCGGGGCTGAACAGCTCGCGGATGGACGACTCGCGGACGCCCTGCCCGGCAGTCAGGCTGCGCCGCACGTCCGCGAGCACGGCGTCGGCCGCCTCCTCGCCGTTGATGGCGGCGAACACGGCGCGCGCCTCCTCGTTGCGGCCGCGCATGCTCAGCCAGCGCGGGCTCTCGGGCACGGCAAGCAGGGCCAGCAGGTAGACGAGCGCCGGCAACGCCTCGACGCCGAGCATCCAGCGCCAGTTCCAGTCGCCCAGGCGCAGGGCCTCTGCCCAGGCGGCGCCGGAATCACCGGCGAGCAGCAGCAGGTAGTTGCTGAAAAAAGCGGCGGAAATGCCGATCACGATGTTCAGCTGGTTGAACGAGACCAGGCGCCCCCGCTGGCCGGCCGGCGCAATCTCGGCGATGTACATCGGCGCGATGATCAATGCCGCGCCGACCCCCAGCCCACCGAGCATGCGGGCCGCGACCAGCACCGCGTAGTTCGGTGCAATTGCAGACAGCACTGCGGAGACTGCGAACAGCGCAGCTGCGATCTGCAACACCGGTCGTCGGCCGATGCGATCGGCGAGCGGCCCGGCCGCCAGCATCGCCAGCGACGCGGCCAGCGTCAGCGAGGCGACGGCCCAGCCGAGCTGCAGCGTCGACAGGCCGAACTCCGCCCTGACGAAACCGACGACCCCTGAGATGACCGAGGCGTCGAATCCCATCAGGAAGCCGCCGAGCGCAACGAACAGCGCGATCCCGGCTATCGAGCGTCGCTCACCGTGCATGCTTCACCCCCTCGTCGCCCGCACGCGGCCGACAGTCCCCGGGCGCTTTACCGCGGCGGGATCGTGCCACGAATTCGAGACCAGCGCAGCCTGCAGCAGCCACGCCATGTATGCAATGTGCCGGCAGCCGCCGCATCGCCGATCGCCGGGCCTGACCAGGAACGGGCAGTTTGGGTTATCGTTCGCCCCGGGAGGAATACATCATGCACAGGTTGCGCATTGCGGGGCTCGTCGCGGCATTCGCCACGCTGATCGCGGGCTGCTCCGGCGGGGACAGCGGCACGAGCATCCCGGCCGACCGCGTTTTCATCAATGCCAGCGCCTGGACCCTGGACGCGAACCGTCCCACGGCGCAGGCGCTCGCCGTGCGCGACGACCGGATCGTTTACGTGGGCGACGAGGAAGGGGTCCGGACGCTCATCGGTGACGGCACGGTCGTTACCGATCTCGGCGGACGCATGTTGCTGCCCGGCTTCATCGATACGCACGTGCACCCGGTAGCGGGCGGCGCCTACGCGACTGCATTGTCGCTCGACACTTTCGGCACCGTCGACGATTGGATCCGGGCCATCAGCGATTACGCGGCCGAGCATCCGGACAAGCCGGTCCTGTTCGGCTACGGCTTCCTCGCGACGACGTTCGGCCCTGCCGGCCCGACGCGCGAACAGATCGACGCGGTGGTTCCCGACCGGCCCGTCCTGATCATGGACGAGGGCTTCCACGCGGCCTGGGCCAATTCTGCCGCGCTGGACGCGCTCGGCATCGACGCGGATACGCCCGACCCGGTGCCCGGGTACAGCTACTACAAGCGCGATGCGGAAGGCCGGCCGACCGGTTACCTGCTGGAAGGCACGGCGGGCGCCGCGATGGACCGGCTCGACGTCATTACCCGCGACACCGTGATCGAGGGCACCGCGCTCGTCATCGACCTGATGAACCGCTACGGCGTCACCGCGGCCTTCGACGCGGGCGTCCTCGACGAGGCAGACAACCTGCTGCCGGTGCTGCGAACCCTCGAGGACAACGGCAGCCTGACGCTGCGGCTCGTCGGTTCCTACCGGCCGGAAACGGCCGACGAGGCCGACACGGCGGTCGACATGACGCGCCGGTGGGCCGAGACGATTCGCGGGCGCCGCTTCCATTACAACACGCTCAAGATTCCGGACGACGGCACCGTCGAAGGCCGCACCGCGGCCATGTTCGAGGACTACCAGGGCGAACCCGGAAATTCCGGCGAGACCGTGTTCACGCAGCAGCAGATGATCGACATGGTCACAGGGGCCGCCGGCGCCGGCATCGACGTGCACGTGCACGCCCTCGGCGAGCGGGCCGTGCACGAGACGCTGAACGCCATCGAGGTCGCGCGTGCGCAGCATCCCGACAGCGATTCACGTTACACGATCTGCCACGTGCAGGTCGTCACCGACGAGGACGTGCCGCGTTTCGCCGAGCTCGACGTCATCGCCCAGTCGACGCCGCTCTGGTTTTCCTATGACACCTACGGCGAGCAGTTCGTGAGCCGGGACCAGTTCCAGCGCTACTGGCGCCTGGACAGCATCGCCGAGGCCGGTGCGCGGGTGACCTTCGGCAGCGATTTCCCGGCCAGCGGCGCGGGCACGCTCGGGCTGTCGCCGGTCATCCAGATCGAGATCGGCCACACCCGCCAGAACCCGGGCGAACCGGACGCGCCGGTGCAGCCGCGCGAGTCGGAGCGACTCAGCATCGAGCGGCTGCTGCGCGGTTTCACGCTGGACGCGGCTTACCAGCTGCGCATGGAAGACCAGATCGGCTCGCTCGAAGTCGGCAAGAAAGCCGACCTCGTCGTGCTGGACCGGAACCTGTTCGAAATCGATCCCTACACGATTCACGAGACGCAGGTCGTCCTGACCATGCTGGACGGAGAGATCGTCTACCGGGCTGACTAGGGCGCGGTCTCACTGCAGTCGTTCGCGGACGTACTCTCCCGGCGCATCGATCGTCGGCGGATACGCCGCGTTGCCCACGTGCGCGGGGGCCGGGCCGACCTCGCCCGATCGCGCCGCGAGCCACCGGTACCAGTCCAGCCACCAGCTGCCGTCGTGACGCATTGCCGAGCGCAGCCAGGCGCCCGGATCCGCCGGTAACGCAGGATTCGTGTAATACAGGGTCCGGGCGAGTTTCGGGTGGCGCAGCACGCTCTGCACGTGACCACTGTCGCTGAGAACGAAGCGATGCTCGCCGCCGAAATGGCGAGCGCCGCGATACACCGCCGACCAGGGCATCAGGTAATCGTCGCGACCGGCCGTGAAATACGTGCTGACCGTCACCTTCCCGTAGTCGATCGGTACTCCCAGCACGGCGTGACCGTGAGGCCGCTCGAAGACGGCCCGCTCGTACATGTCCAGGAAGTCCGCGTGCAGCCGCGCCGGCAAGCGCGTCGGATCGTTGTCCCAGAAGATCACGTCGAGCGGGGGCGGGTCCCGCCCCATCAGGTTGTTGTTGACCCAGTAGTTCCACACCAGGTCCCCGGGCCGCAACCACGCGAACAGGTGCGCCAGCGCCTTGCCGTCCATCGTACCCTCGCGCTCCGTGTGCCGGCGCGCGAGATCGAGCATCTCCTGCGTCGTCAGCAGCTCGAGGATCGAGTCGCTGTCCTTCAGTACCGCGGTGACGAACAGGCTGTGGGAACGGACGAGTGGCCTACCGGTCTCGGCCAGGTAGCCGAGCAGTGCGAGCGTCGTGAAGCCGCCGGCACAGGTGCTGACTACATTGATCGAATCGCTCGCGCAAACCGAGCGAACCGCCTCGACCGCATCGAGTAGAGCCGCGACGTAGTGGTCCAGTCCCCAGTCCGGCGACATGCGGGGCGAGTTGCTCCAGCTCACGACGAAGACCTGGAAGCCCGCCTGCAGGGCGTGCAGCACGAAGCTGTTGACCGGTTTCAGGTCGAACGCGTAGAACTTGTTGATCTGCGGCGGGATCAGCAGAACAGGCCGACGATGCACGGTCCGCGCCTGCGGCGCGTATTGGATCAACTCCAGCAGTTCGTTACGGAAGATGACCTTGCCCGGCGTCGTGGCGAGATCCCGGCCCAGCTCGTAGATTCCCGACTTGATCTGCCGCGGCATGCCCGCATTGAAACGGATATCGTCGATCAGGTTGCGCAACCCGCGAACGGTGGACAGGCCTCCGCTCTTTTCGGCGCGCTTGAGCGCCGCCGGTTGCAGCGGCAGGTTCGATGGTGAGAACGCGGCGGCGAACTGCTCGACGATGAATTCGGCCCTGCGCCGGTCGTCCGCCGCGAGTTCCTGCTCGTCGAGCCACGATTGCACGTGTTGCGTCCACGCCAGGTAGATCTGCATCAGGGCCCGGAAGAACGGCGCTTCGTGCCAGAGACGGTCCTTGAAGCGGCGGTCGGCGGCGTCCGGCTCCAGCTCGCTGCGTTGCTCGACCGCATCGAGCACGGCGCCAGCGAAGCGTGCGTAGTGCTCGGCCAGCCTGTCCGGATCGCGCAGCGCGCAGGTGACGATCACCTGCAGGGTGTGCAGGAGGCCGCCCCCGCCGGCGGCAGGCTCGTGCTTGCCCGGCGGCCCGGAAGCCGCAACGCGGTCGGCATAGTAGTCCGCAAGATCGCTCGCGGCTTCAAGAAACCGGTTGATTTTCCGGAGCGCGACGTCCGGTTGCCCGGCAATGAAAGCGCGGTACAGCCGGCCTGCCAAGTCATCGCGAGTTTCGTCGTTGTCGCCGTCGCTGTCCTGCATGCTGACGAACCCGTCGAGCCACCTGCCTGGGTCGCTGCGACCGTTAGCCGGCTTTCTTCCTGCGCGAAACTTTCTTCTTCGTGCCGCGCTTCTTGCGGCTGGCGGGACGGTCCGGGAGCCTGCGCAGGACGAACCGTGCGACGGTACGGTCGAGTTCGGGAATCACGACGCTGCCGGCAACGTCCTCGCCGAGCGGCAGCGACGCGTCGAAACCCGCGAGTACCCGAACCGTCGCGACTTCACCGCTTTTCATCTCGAGTTTCTGCGGATCCGTCTCGACCTTCGCGCCGCCAAACTCACCCCGGCACTCCAGCGTGACGGCGCCGTCGCGCTTCGAAGCATTGCTGACGGTAAAGGCCGCGTTGCCGGTCTCGCCGCGGCGCCCGGCGATGAGCATGGGAACGTCGCCGACCGGCTGCGGCTCGCTGCCGTCGTCCGCATCCTCCGGAGCCGCCTTTTCCATCAGGGTGTCGCGCATGGTCCTCAGATAGTCGCGTGACAGGTTCAGGAGCGATGCCGTGAAACGCAGGTTGACCTCGGTCGCGCCACGGGCCATGTCGGACAGGCGATTCTTTTCTGCCATCACCGTCTCCGTCAACGCTTGACCGGGATCGTGCGCGGGCCGATGCACGGTCGGTAGACGTGGAAATGGTCGTACCAGTGCAGGACGTAGTCCGGCTCGTCGTTAACGACCACTTCGTGGCAACAGGCGGATTTGCGCCCTTCCTCGAGGTGGTTGAGATACCAGCGCAGGTAGTGATTCCGGCAACCCAGCACCCAGACGACCACCTCGTGGTCGTTACACTCGCAGCAGCTGTCATCCCGGTCCGGCCGGCGCTGCGGCATTCGAAACCTCACCGAAACGACCCTGCGTTCCTTGGCGCCGAGCGTGAACGTCGGTGCCGATACCTGTACGCCGGCGGCCGCATCGCCCGCGGCGACGACGGCGTACTCGTGCGGCCGGAAGTCTTCGTTACCGACGACGAAACAGATTTCCCCCGTGTCGCCCGGGCACAGGTCGCAACAGATCTCGCCCAGGTCGAGCGGCATCCAGCAGGGCTCCGGCATATCGCAGCAACTGCCGGGGAGCGGCAGGTCGGTATTGCGCAATCCTGTCATTGCCGCGCTCGCGCCGTCGCTGAGCAGGCGCAGCGCCGCCCGACCAAACTCGAGCTGCGCCTGGACCAGCGATCCGAGCGCTTCGTCGACCGGGCCAAGGTCCATCGATTTACTGCATCTGGTCATCGCGCATCTCCGTCAGGCGGTAACTGTTACGGCAACCTGCAGCCGGCTTCCGTGGATCACGATGCCGCCGTGGTAGCCGTGGCCGGCAGCCAGTCGCGGGGAAAACTCCGCTTCGACGACCGCCGCCACGCTCCGGCCGGCCGCAAGCAGCCCGCTGCCGCTCAGGAAGCGCAACGGCAGCAAGCCGCCATGCAGCGCCCTCAGGCGTTCGACGAAGTGCCTGAACAGCTCCTCGAACTCGTCGGAATCCGTGAGCAATGCGCTGGTCAATGCGTCGTCCAGGCCGTCGTCCCGGCACAGGCTCACTGTCGTCGCCGCCGGGATATCGAGCGGCACGTTGCCCTTGTTCGTCAGTATCACCGTGGCACGCGGCTTGCTCCCTTCCGCTGCGCTGAATACGAGCACCGCCGGCGAAATACGCAGGCGGGGATGCGCCTCGACGTGAACGACCACGGGCAGCTCGGCGTCCGCGGAAACCAGCCGCGCATGGTACTCGCCCGGCGGCGTGCTGCGATCGAAACGCGCGCGCGCGCCGCGCAGCCTGCCCTCGCCGTCCGTACGCGCATGGAATGGGCTGGCGCGGGACAGCACTGCGCTCAGTTCGGCGTCGGGTTCGAAATGCGCGTCGCGGAATTCGGGAAGTTCAGTTTCGAGCCGCAGCCTCCGTGGCGGGCCGCGGAACACCAGCGCTCCGGATTCGGTCGTCGCTTTCGGCATTGCCGTCAGCCCTTCCTGACGCCGCGCGGATCGACGAGCTGCTCGCGATCCGGCATCTTCGAGAGCGGTTGCGGCTCGCAGGGGTACGGTTCGTAGGGTTCGGTTATTGCCTGCCCGTGGCCGCACAGCCTGACGCAGGCCACCTGCAGCCCGAGCAGCGTGAAGCCGACCTGGTAGTCGAGCGGGAAGTGCGCGCGGATGGAGGGGATTTCCTTCATCCGCAGTGAGAGGTCCAGCGGCCGTATCGTCATGTCGAGCGGCCGGACGTTCAGGTCGATCGGCGGTATCGCGCCGATGCTAATCGTGTAGCTGGTGGGCAGCGAGACGTCGAGATCCAGGCCGCCGTCGATGTCCAGGTCGATGTTGGGAGAGAGTTTGCCGCCCATAGCAGGCCTCCAGCCGGGCCGATACCCATGGTCTAGGTGTAGTAGAGGAACACCAAATACGCAATCCGCGAGGCGGCCATGCCCGCTTTTGGGGTCGCGACGTGTCCGCCCGCCGCCCGCGGCCCGGCAGCCGGGCGGCTTGCTAGCGGAGTTGCTGGACGAATATGGCCAGGATCGCCGCCGGGCAGACGAAGCGGACGTAGCCCGGCCAGATCCGCCAGAACAGCCCGCCCTCCCCGTCCGGGTGGCCCTTGCGGATTTCCCCGAGCAGGCTGTTGCGGTGCCAGATCCAGCCCGCGAACACGCACATCAGCAGGCCCAGCAGCGGCTGGCTGTAGCGCGTAGCTATGGCCACTGCCAGGCCGAACAGCGTGCCGAAATTGAAGATCAGCACGACGCTGACCAGCGCGATCGTGCCGCCGATCAGGAAGGTTGCCCGGCGGCGGCCGGCGCCGTGGTTCTCCACCGCGTAGGCCACCGGGACCTCGAGCATCGAGATCGACGAGGTCAGCGCGGCGACCGACATCAACACGAAGAACACGAGCGCCACGACGAGGCCCGGCCCGCCCATCGAGTCGAACAGGTCCGGCAGCACCGTGAAGATCAGCGTGTCTTCGGCGATCAGTGCGCCGGCCTCGTCGTAGATCGCGACGCCGTTCGCCTGCGCGACGAACATCGCCGGGATGATCAGCATTCCAGCCATGACGGCGATGCCGATGTCGAAGAGCGTGACCGAGCGCCCGAGGGCGACGAGGTTTTCGCGGTCGCTGACGTAAGAGCCGTAGATCAGCATGGTCCCGACGCCGAGCGACATCGAGAAGAACGCCTGCCCCATCGCGCTCAGGACCAGCGCCGGATCGGTCACGCGGGAGAAATCGGGCACGAGGTAGGCGCGCACGCCGTCGGCGGCGCCGTCGAGCGTGAGCACGTAGACGATCAGCAACAACAGCATGACCAGCAATGCCGGCATCAGCCGGGTACACCACTTCTCGATGCCGTCGCGCACGCCGCCGCAGATGATTGCGATCGTCAGCACCATGAACAGGCCGGTGAACGCGAGGTTGCGCTCGACCGAGAAACCGGTCAGCCACAGCGACGCGCGGGCCGCGCCCGCGATGTCCGCGAGCGCCGCGAGCGCGTACGCGATCATCCAGCCGGCGACGATCGCGTAGAAGCTCAGGATCAGGCTGGCGGTCAGGATACCGAGGAAACCCGTGCCCGCGCCGAGCCGCCGCGTCAGCGGCCCGTTCGCGATGCCCGACAGCGCCGTCACGGCATTGGCCTTCGCGTGCCGGCCGATGACGAGTTCGGCCATCAGCGCCGGGAACGCGAGGCAGAACGCGAGCAACAGGTAGACGACCAGGAACGCCGCGCCGCCGTTGCTGGCTGCCTGCGTCGGAAAGCCCCAGATGTTGCCGAGGCCGACCGCCGAGCCGGCGGCCGCCAGCACGAAGCCGAGCCTGGAGCTGAATTCACCGCGTGCGGCACCCATGCGATTTCCCCCGTCTGTGCACGGCCGACGCCGCTGCGCCGGCCCGCCGGCGAGCGTCGATCGCCGGGCAGCGGGACTTTAACAGACCGCGTTGCGCCGGGCCCGTAACGCCCGGTCCATGACCGGGCCGGCATTGTCGCTGCGCGCCGGGCAACGCCCTTGCCGGCCCGGGGCTCAGCCGCGGCCGATATCGAGCGCAATCTCGCCAACGCCGTCGATGCGTCCACGGAGCCGGTCGCCGGCCACGACCGGGCCGACGCCCTTCGGCGTGCCGGTGAACACGAGGTCGCCCGGGCCGAGGCGGTAGTAGCGCGACAGGTGCGCGAGGATCTCGCGCACGTTCCAGATCAACTGTGACACGTCCGCGGACTGCCGTTTCTCGTCATTCACAGCGAGCTCGATCCGGCCGCGCTCGATCGGTCCGCAACGCTCTCGCGGCACGATCGGCGAGAGCACGGCGGCGTCCTCGAAGTCCTTCGCGATGTCCCAGGGCTTGTTCGCCTCGCGCGCCGCGAACTGCAGGTCGCGGCGCGTCATGTCGAGGCCGACGGCGAAGCCGTAGACCAGCTGCTCCGCATCGTCCGCGGCGACCTCGAAGCCGGTCTCGCCGAGCGCGACCACCAGCTCGATCTCGTGATGCAGGTTCGCGGTGCCCGGCGCGTAGGGGACCGTCGCGCCGCTCTCCACGACGTGGGCGGGCGACTTCGTGAAATAGAAAGGTTGCTGGGTCGCCTTGTCGACACGCGCGCCCATCTCCGCGGCGTGCGCGAGGTAGTTGCGGCCGACACAAAAAATTCGCCGCACCGGGTAGCGCTCGCGCCGACCCTCGATGGCGACCGAGGGCACGGGCCCGGGATCGAAGAGGAAAAGTTCGGGCACGTCGGTCTCCTGCTGACTCGAGCAAGGACGATAGCCGCGCCAGCCGTATTCGTCTAATCCTCGTTGGCGTCGTCGCAGCCGGGCCAGCGCACCGTCGTGACCGTTGCCCGGAAAAACGAAAAGTAGTCGTCGGTGCCGAAGAAATTTCCCGCGTCGACGCGGGTGGGCAGACGGTAGCCCGCGAATTCCCGGTAGGCCGACAGCGTGCCCCCGAATGGCTGCAGGCGGAAGCGCTTTTGCGGATTCGCGTCCGACCAGCGCGGGAACTCGACCTGCCGCAGCCGGCCGTCCGGCTCGACGCTGAGCGTCACCGACTGCTCGAAGTCCATGAAGCGGACGGTCACCCGCGCCGTTTCCTCGTCGATGCCTTCCCAGGCGACGTGGTTCGCCGGCAACAGCGCGGCCGGGGTCCAGAAAACAGCTTCGGCGACGTAGCGGCCGAAGGCCGAGCGCGCATGGTCGGGCGTGCCGCCGGCCCGGCCGACCGGGATCAGCCCGGCCAGCCAGAACCGGCTCCAGCTACTGCCGTCGAACGCCGCGTCGGAACCGTCGATGCGCGGCCGCCCGTCGAGGCGGACGCGCCAGACGAAACCGCGTGGCGCGGCCAGCAGCTGCTCTGCCCGCATCGGGCGGTAATTCGGCGCCTCGCGCGTGCCGAGCGCGAGTTCGCCGCGCATCGTGATCGCGGCGACGGTCCTGAGCGGCGTGCCGTCCGCGATCGCGTAGCGAAAATAACGCCTGGCAGCGACCGGCAGGTGCCGGACCATGGCTTGATCGAAGCGGGCACCGGGGGCACTGTCGCCGGCCGCCAGCTGCCGCCAGGCCGACCTCTCGGCAGCCAGGTCCGCGCGGCGGCGCACGGCAGCCACGACTGCCAGGCCGAGGACGAGGGCAAGGAAGACGACGAGGAACGTGAGCATTGCAGCTGCGTTTTTTCCGGGGCCGACACGGCTATTGGGCAATCGCCGCGAGGCACTTGCCATACGAACATGCCGCAGGCCCGGCCGGTGAGCCGGCTCGCCGGCTGCGCTATGCTGGCCCGGTCACTGGCCAGGAGCCCGCGCATGAATTCCGTCGACCGCCTGTTCGCCGAGGGCCTCGTCATCCTGGACGGCGGCACCGGCACCGAACTGGAACGCCGTGGCGTACCGATGGACCCGCAGGCCTGGTGCGGCCGTGCCGCGCTCGGCCACGCGGACGTGCTGACGGCGATCCACCGCGACTACATCGACGCCGGTGCGCGCATCATCACCGCAAATACCTACGCCTCCTCGCGGCTGATGCTCGAGGCCGCGGGCGCGGCGGACGATTTCCGGGAAATCAACCGCACCGCGGTCGCGGCGGCGAAGCGCGCGCGGCGCGAATCGGGCCGCGACGACGTGCTGGTCGCCGGTTCCCTGTCGCACATGTGCCCGATGCAGGGCGGAACGGCAGACCCGGACCTGACGCGCGAGCCGCCGGCAGAGGACATGGCGGCGGCCTTCGCCGAGCTGGCGACGCTGCTGCGCGACGAGGGCTGCGACCTGATCCTGCTCGAGATGATGTACTACCCGCAGCGCATTCCGCACGCGCTGGCGGCGGCGACCGCTACCGGCCTGCCGGTCTGGGCGGGATTCTCGGCGCGCGGCGGCAGGAACGGCCAGGTGCTGAGCTTGGCTCCGGGGCGCGACATTCCCTTCGCCGAGCTGACCGCTCTGCTGGACGGACACAACGTCGCCGCGGCGGGCGTTATGCACACGCCGTCCGACGTCGTGGCCGATGCGCTGGACGTCCTGGCGCAGGATTTCGACGGGCCGCTGTACGCGTATCCGGATTCCGGCTACTTCCGCATGCCCAGCTGGCAATTCGTCGACATTATTCCGCCGGCAGCATTCCTCGACTTCGCGCGCGAATGGCGAAGCGCCGGCGTGGCCGCGATAGGCGGCTGCTGCGGCCTGTCGCCCGAACACATCGCCGTGCTGCGCGAGCTGGAGCCGAACGGGTAATCCGGGAGCGCGCAGCCGTCAGGGCTCGGCCACCCGCCGCAGATCCAGATCGTGAAAATCGAACGAGAAATCCGTCGCCGGCGAGACCGCCTGCATGCGGATACGCTCCACGCTGCCGTCCGCGGCGAGAACGAAATTGACGTATGCGTCGGCCATGAGCTGCCGATCCGTCCAGCGGGCAACGAAAGTGTCGTACTGGAAATGCTCGAGCGGTCCCGACAGCGGCGGATTCCGCGAGGATACGAAGTACAGGCGACCGTCATCCTGCCG
Organism: uncultured Woeseia sp.; assembly: GCA_937925605.1. Taxonomy (GTDB): domain Bacteria; phylum Pseudomonadota; class Gammaproteobacteria; order Steroidobacterales; family Woeseiaceae; genus Woeseia. The sequence goes on along the minus strand of CALALV010000038.1, from coordinate 55,708 downwards.
GCTGATACTGACGTCGCCGTACCAGCGATCGCGGTAGGTGCCGACGTAGGCATCCAGGGGCAGCGACGGAGAACTGTCCGCATTCCTGGCGGCAAAATCGGCAGCAACGGCTGCTTCGGCGGCGTCGCTGCGATCACCGGCGAGCGTGGCAATGATCTGCAGCCAGTCGGTGGCAGGGTCCGGCGCACCGGCCGCCAGGTACTCGTGCACGATGGCATTGACCAGCGCACGCGGTGCGGCACTCAGCTGGTTGCCGCTGGCAAACACGGCGATCCGCTGTTCGGGCAACACGGCCAGGAAAGTCGTCATGCCCCAGACGCCGCCGCCGTGTGACCAGAGCGGCTCGCCGTAGAACGTGGATATCCCCCAGCCCAGCGCGTAGGCGTTGAGCGACGCACCGCTGTGCTCGGCAAGGTAAGCGGGCACTCCGAGCAGCGTGACCGGACGCACGAGTTCGCGGAACTGCGCCTCGCTCAGGAGGCGCTCACCGCCGGGCAGGCGGCCCTCGTTCAGCATGAAGCTCATCCAGCGGGTCATGCTGCGGGCGCTGCAGGCGATCCCGCCGGCCGCCGCGACGACCCCGCTCATTCGCGTCGAGGTGGTTTCGAGTTCCCCGTCGATTCGAACATGCGGCGTAGCGAGGACAGCCCGGGGTGCCGCGCGATCCGCCGAGGCCACGCAGTCGCTCATGCCCAGCGGTGCGAGCAGTCGCTGCTCGAGAAAATCGGCAAACGGGCGGCCGGAGACGCGCTCGACGACGACCCCGGCGACGATGTAGAGCAGGTTGTCGTAGGCAAACTCGGATCGGAAACTGCTCGCCGGTTCGAAATAGCGCAGCGCCCGAACGACGTCGGCCGCCGTCGCGTTGCCATCCGGAAATATCAGGAGATCTCCGGCGCCGAGCGGCAGCCCGCTGCGGTGTGTCAGCAGGTCGCGGATCGTGAACTCGCGCGTCACCCACGGATCGCGCATCCGGAATTCCGGCAGGTGGTCGATGACCGGGTCGTCCCAGTCGAGCCGGCCTTCGTCAGCAAGCAGCGCGAGCGCCGTGGCCGTAAATGCCTTGGATACCGAGCCGATACGAAACAGGCTGTGCTCGTCGACGGCCTGCGTGCCGCCGATCTCGGCAATGCCGTAGCCGGCGGCGTGAACCGCTGCATCGTCCACGACGATCGACACGACCATGCCGGGTACGTCGAAGGCCTGCAACGCCCTTTCGGCCAGCGCGTCTATCGCGGCCGCGTCGGGCGCGGCGCTCGCCAGGCCGCAGCAAAGCAAGGACAGCGCTGGCAGCCGGCTCATCCTCGGCAGTGTCCGTTTCATGCGTGCACTCCTCGAGAAACCGATCAGCCCCACAGGGCGGCCGTCGGCGGCGACACCACGCCGCCGTCATAGGACATTGCGGACGGTCGATCCCGCGTCAGGAACAGCGCCCCGTCCAGGTCGACGTAGCGGCACAGTTGCGCCAGCACGAAGCCCGGCGCCATGCCGAGCGAAGTACCCATCATGTTGCCCACCATCAGCTCGATGCCCCGCGCGCGCGCGAGCCTTGCGAGTGCCAGCCCTTCCGTGAGTCCGCCGGCCTTGTCCAGCTTGATGTTGATCACCTGGTAACGGCGGGCCGCCTGTTCGAACTCGCCGAGGTGCAGGCAGGACTCGTCGGCGCACAGCGGCACCGGCGAATCGAACGTTTCCAGGGCCTCGTCGTCGCCGCGCGGCAACGGCTGCTCGATCATCGCGATGTCGAACGCGGCAAGCCGGGGGGCGTATTCCGCAAGCTGCTCGATCGTCCAGCCCTGGTTGACGTCCACGATGATCTCCGCGTCCGCGCGGACCGCACGGACCGCGGCAACGCGCTCGACCGGCAGCTCGTCGTCCAGCTTCAGCTTGATCCGGCGTCCGCCGAGGCTTTGCGCAGTCGCCGCCATTTCGGCCGGGCTGCCGATGCCGATGGTCAGCGCGGTCTCGGTGCGTGCGGGCACGACGCCGGTCAGCTCGAAGACCGTGGTACCGGCGCGCTTGGCCTCCAGGTCCCACAATGCACAGTCGAGGGCGTTGCGTGCGCCGCCGGGCGGCAGTAAGGAGCGCAGGGCCTCGCGGTCGACACCACCTTCGACGGCATCCCGCGCGCGTTCGACATCCGCCAACAGCCGCTCGGCGTCCTCGCCGAGGTAATAGACGCCGGCGGCCTCGCCCTGCCCGGCCGCGCGACCTTCGCGGAGCGAGACCCGCAGCAGCTGAGCCTGCGTGAACGTGTAGCCGGTGATAGCGAACGGCCGGCGCAGCTGCCAGGCCTCGATCTCGCAGCGCAGCGTACGCCTGGCCGGCATCAGGCGGTCCAGATCTCGCCGAGCACGCGCCGGAAATTGCCGCCCAGCACGGCCCGGATATCCGAATCGACGTAGCCGCGGCGAATCAGCGCCTCGGTGAGGTCGTAAATCTTGCGCGGATGATCCAGCCCGTCGATGTCGATGCGGTCGCGAAAGGAGTAGTTCGACTTGTAGCCGGCCTTGAGACGGTCGTAGATGTCCGCCGGCAGCGCGTCGTAGCCCCGCAGGTCGGCGTCGGTTCCGATACCGACGTGCTCGATACCTGCCAGTCGGGCGACGTGATCGATGTGATCGACGAAATGCTCGATCGTCGTGGGTTCGTCGACCTTCACGAAGTTACGCACTGCCGTGATGCCCATGACGCCGCCGGTCGCGGCCATCCTGCGAATCGCCTCGTCGGTCTTGCAGCGCGGGTGGCCCGGGACGAGCGCCCGGCAGTTGGAGTGGGTAACGAGAACGGGCCGGGTGGAAAGATCGAAGGCGTCCAGTGTCGTGCGATCACCACAATGCGACACGTCGATCGCCATGCCGATGTCGTTCATCGCCTGGACGACCTCGGCACCGAAATCGCTGATGCCGCCATCGGCGCGGTCGGTGGCGCCGGACGCGATCCGGTTCTGCGTATTGTAGGTCAGCTGCGAGACGCGCTGGCCGGCATGGTAGAAGCGTGCTACGTCCTCGACGCGGCGGAAGTGCTCGGAATTCTGCACGCCGAGCACGATGCCGATACGCTTGCTGCCGGACAACCCGTCGAAGTCCTCCGCGGAGTCGATGCGCGCGACGAGGTCCGGATGGTCCGCGACCAGCCCGTTGTAGCCGGCCAGGTGATACATCACGTCGAGCGCTGCGTCCGGACCGCCGATGCCGATCGCGGGATGGAACACGTCGATGCCGGAATCCCGGATCGCCTCCAGCTCCTCGCGCCCGTAGCGGTACGGGTCCGCGCCGCTGGCGGATGCGGCGAGGACCCGCTGCATGTCGAGCAGCGACAGCATGTCGATGACCAGCGACTCGTTGACCAGCGTCACCGCGCGGTCGCTGTATTCGGTGCTATCGGCTGCGAACACGCGGTAGCGGCCGAGATTCAAGAACGGCGTCACGACCGCGGCTGCAGCGGCGGAAACGAAGCGCCGCCTCGAGAAGGACCGGTGCGTCATCGCTGCCGTCCTACGCCAGGTACTGCCAGCCGAGGATGTTCCAGTAGTAATAGAACCAGCACATGAACAGCGCGCAGAGAGCAACGACCGTGTAGCGAATGCGCGCCCAGCGGCCGGCGAGCAGACCGCCGCGCCAGACCAGCACGCAGCGCCAGGCAAGGTAAAGGCCCGCCAGCGTGGCCAGGACCGGCAGCACCAGCCAGGCCTTGACCGCAAACGGCAGGCCGCGGATCAGCGAGTCGGAAACGGCCGACAGCACGACCACACCGGAAACGACGACCAGCAGGTTGGCGCCGGCGGCCCATGCTGCAGCGTTGACGGCAACACGGCTCCTGGCGGCCTCGTTGCGAATCGTGGCGCGCTGGTACCAGCGACGCGCGAGTACAGCCACGAACACGAGCAGCGACAGGCCCAGCAGCGGAAAATTGAAGCCGGGCGTCGCGGCGACGGGAAGTTTGCGCAGTGACATGAACGGCAGGCCGTCGAGCACGAATCCGGTAATCTCGCCGGCATCGTTCTCCTGGAAGGCGAGCAACGCCGGGCTGATGCCGGCGACCAGCGTCACGTTCGGATCGAGCTGGCGGAACAGGTTGTCGTCAATCTCGACGTACTGCTTGGCGCCATCCGCGAACGCGACCACCAGCGTATCGTCCGCGGTCGGTGCCACGGAGATTCCGCCGCCGAGGCCGAATGCTTTCTCGATCTTCGAGAAATTGCTGCGCCAGAATCCGTAGTTGCCCGCGTACCTGCCGGCGCGTTCGGCGAAGCCGGCCGGCGGCACCGGTCGCTCCTGCGGCTGCGGATAAAATTCGTCGTAGAAAGCCGGCGTGAACGCGCTGCGCACGGCACTGCCGCCTGACCCGCCGAAGCTGACGAAAAACGTGATCTGGTTGGCCTGGTCTATGCCGAGGTAGGAATGAAACCATTGCGTGTCGCCGCCATGGCCGACCAGCCGCACGCCGTTGACGTCCTGCGCGTAAAAACCGAGTGCCATGCCCATCAGGCGATCGTCATGGCTGAAGGCGCGTGCAAGCATCTGCTCGACGGTTGCGCGCTCCAGGATGCGCTGGCCGTCGAGTTCGCCGCCGTTCAGGATCGCCTGGCCGAAGCGCACCATGTCCGTCGCGGTCGCTGACATGGCTCCAGCCGGCCCGAAGTTGCTGATGATTTCGAAAGGCTTCTCGACGAAGCGGCCCTGCTCGACCTTGTAACTCACCGCCATGCGATCCGCGAGCGGTTCCGGCAACGGTTCTTCGAAGCTCGCGTTTTCCATGCCGAGCGGATTGAAGATGTTCTGCTCGAGGTAGTCATTGAAAGGGATGCCGGAGACGTTCTGCACGATCAGGCCGGCCAGCGAAGTCGCGTAGTTCGAATAGGCCGTCTGCTTGCCCGGCGGGTTGACGCGTTCGGGCTGGTAGCGCTGCATCGCCTCGGCGAGCGGCATGATTCGCTCGGGATCTTCGACGATCAGGTAGCCGAGCGCCCCGTCCTCGAAACCTGCCGTGTGCGTCAGGATATGCCGTAACGTGATCGGCTCGGCGAACGTATCGCGGATGCTGACCGTTTCCAGGTACTCGTTGACGTCAGTGTCGAGATCCAGCCTGCCCTGCTCGACGAGCTGCATGACGGCGACCCACGTGAACAGCTTCGAGACCGACCCCGGCCGGAACAGCGTGCGGCCCGGGTCCACGGGCTCCTGCTCCTCGACATCCTCGTAGCCGTAACCCTTGGCCAGGATCAGGTCTCCGTCCTTGCGGATCGCGACCGTGCCGGAAGGACTGTCGTTCTGCTTCATCATCGGGATGACGACGCCGTCGACGAATGCCTCGAGCACGGCCGGGCTCGCGAGCCCGTCCGCACTGCCCGGCGTTGCGGCAGCGCCCGTGCAGGCCAGCAGCGCGGCACATCCGGCGAGCAGCCGGCGAGTAAACATGCGCATGAATCCCCCCATTGGGCACGAAAATCGGATGGCCCGGATCATAGCCCCCGTGACGCATTGCAAGTTAGGCCGAGGCGCCCGCATAATGTGCCGAATCGGCGGACCATCGGCCGCGCCCCGCGGTGCGCGGGGGCCGGCTGCAGGCACATGCGGTACGGAGACGAACACTTCATCGAAGTCGGCGCCGATTTCGATCCTGACGCGATGACCCGCTCCCAACTGGGCGCGCTGTTTCGCGATGCGCGTCGCATCACGGCGTTCGAATCGACGCCGGATCACAACTTCATCCACGACCTGCGGGGAGCCGGCTTCGAAGGCGCGCTGTGCTATCGCATCGATGGCGACCGCATGCTCGAAATCAACAACGCTTTCCTGAAGACGCCGATCGTTATCCGCAACAAGGTTGCCGACCTGATCAGCTTCCAGTTCGTGTCGACCGTGAAGCGTTCGGAGTTTCTGGGTAAGCGCAAGAACGTGCACGACCTCGGGCCGGCGTTGCTGGTATCCGTCGTCCCACGCGCGGAGACGACCTACCGCATGCCCCGCACCAACGTGCAGATTCGCCATGTCGTCGTCTATACCACGCTGTCCAACCTGGTGACGCGCCTGGCGGAATCGCCAGAGGCCTACCCGGAGTGGCTGCTCGAACTGCTCGACGGGAGCCACCTGAAGCCGCGTCAACGAGTGTTTTTTCTCGAGGACGTGCACCGCGACTCGATCTGGTCATGCTTTCACCTGCCGGTCGCAGGCAGCCTGCTGGGGCACTGGATGTCCGCGAAATTCGACGAGTTGCTCTGCATCGGCCTGCAGATTCTGAAAAACAGCCGCAGCCTCCCGGACGTCGACCCGCTCGACCTGGACCTGCCCGGCGGCGACAAGATCCGGCGCGCGCGCACGATCCTCGGCATGGAATATGCCAATCCGCCGCCGATCCCGGACCTGGCCCGTCAGCTGGGCATGTCCGAGACCCGCCTGAAGGCCGGCTTCAAGGCCATGAACGGCGTGACACTTCGCCAGTACTGCATCAATCGGCGCATCGAGGCGGCACGCTTCCTGCTCAAGGAAAACCGCCACACGATCTCCGAGATCGGCAACATCGTGGGCTACGACGACCATTCGGCTTTCTCGCGCGCCTTCCGCCGGCATTGCGGTTACAGCCCGCGCGAATGGCGTCGCTCGCAGGGCGGCGAGGCACGGCGCGAGGGGCACTGACGGTCCATGGCCCAGCCCCGGTGCCTGCCGTTTTGGCACAGTCGGCTGCCGCTTCTGTCTACTGCCTGCAGCGGCGATCCCGTTACCATCGAGGACGCCGGTCAGCGGCGGGCTTCGCGGGGAGGCTCGTCGGCCGCCAACTTCGGACGGGTATCCACATGCGCAAACCGCAATCTTTGATCGCCATGACCACGGGCGGGCTTTGCCTGCTGGCGAGCAGCGCCGCGCTGGCGCAGCAGGAACGTGCCGACGCTCTCGAGGAGATCGTGGTCACGGCCCAGAAACGCACCGAGGCACTCGCGGAAGTGCCGATGTCGATTACGGTGCTGTCCGGCGAAACCCTCGCGCGGCAGCAGGCAGACAATTTCCAGGACCTGGTCGCTCTCGTGCCGGGATTCAGCCTGAATTCCAGCCGCCGCGGCGTCAGCCGGGTCACGTTGCGCGGCATCAATACCGGCGGTGTCGCCTCGACGGTGGGCGTCTACCTCAATGACGTACCGTTCGGCTCGAGTAGCGGACTCGCCAACGCCGCGATCCTGTCGGGCGATTTCGATACCTTCGACCTGGCGCGGCTCGAGGTACTGCGAGGACCGCAGGGTACGCTGTATGGCGCCAGTTCGCTCGGTGGCGTGATGAAATACGTCACGAACCGACCGGATCCGTCCGCTTTCGAAGCTCGCGGCAAGGCCTCGCTCGAGTCCGTCAGCGAAGGCGACCTGGGGCACGCCCTGACCGGCATCGTTAACCTGCCGATCGGCGAGCGCGCGGCGCTCAGGGCGACCGGCTTCTATCGACACGACGACGGCTTCATCGACTCGATCGGCAACAACCCGATCGCCAGCCTCACGGATCCGAACGTGAACATCGTCGACGGCACGCGGGTCGAGGAGGACATCAACGGGGTCGACTCTTTCGGCGGTCGCATCGCAGCGCTGTTCGAGCTGTCCGACGACGTGACGCTCGAACTGGCGGTGCATGCGCAGAACATCGATAGCGATTCGTCGAACACGGTCGATGCGGATCCCGTGACCCTGAACCCGGCATCCGGCGACGCAGTGCGCTCGCGCTATCATCGCGATTACGCGGATATCGAGTACCGGCTCTACAGTGCATCCCTCGACTGGGGTTTCGAGGGAGCCGCGCTGCAGTCGGTTACCAGCTACAGCACGTTCGAGCAGGACTTCAGACTCGACGTTGCTGCCAACACCGCGCTGGCCGGAGTCTCGTTGGCGGGCGTCGCCACCCTGTTTTTCGGTGATGCGGCCACGCGGCCTCTCAGCGCCGTGCAGGACCAGGTCACCGCGACCGACAAGTTCACCCAGGAATTCCGCCTGGTGTCGGACGAAGACGATTCCTTCGAGTGGCTCGTCGGCCTGTATTACACGCAAGAGGATTCGGGCATCGATCCGCAGCGCATCGTCGCTGTCGAGGCGGGCACTGACACGATCGCCTCGGATATCCCGGTGCTGGTCGAGGCCCGGCTCGTTTCCGAGTTCGAGGAAATCGCCTTGTTCGCGAACACGACCTGGCACCTGACCGATCGTTTCGAACTGTCGCTAGGTGCGCGAGCCAGCGAGAACGATCAGTCGGCATCCCAGGTCCTCGAAGGCGCGCTTCTCGGCGGATCGGTGGCCTTCGACGACGCGAGCTCGTCGGAAAACCCGTTCACCTGGTCGATCTCCCCGCGCTTCCAGGCGGCCGACAACCTGTCCGTCTACGGCCGCATCGCGACCGGCTACCGGCCGGGCGGACCGAACGTGATCCCGACCGGCGCGCCCCCGGGCACCCCCGGCTCCTACGAGTCCGATACGCTGACCAGCTACGAGCTGGGCCTGAAAGCCGATACCGCGGACGGCCGCTTCGGCGTTGACGTCGCGGCGTACTTCCTGGACTGGGACGATGTGCAACTACTGGCCGTCGTCAACGGCATCGGCCTGAACGCGAACGGCGGGACCGCCGAGAGCCGGGGTTTCGAGTTCGCCGGCAGCTGGCGACCGACGGACGCGCTGACGCTGACCCTGAACGGCGCGTACACCGACGCGGAACTGACCCAGGACACGGACCCGGTCGTGGGCGGCACGGACGGCGACCCGCTACCCTACGTGCCGGAGTGGAGTTACGGGGCCGACGGCAGTTACGACTGGGCGCTGGCGAACGGCGCGATGGCCTACGTCGGCGCCAACCTGGGCTACGTCGGCGAACGGCCGGCCGGATTTTCGAATCGCGACCCCAACGGCAACATTCGCGAACTCGACGCGTACACGACCGTCAACCTGCGCGCGGGCCTCGATTTCGAACGCTGGTCGCTGGAGGTCTACGGCCGCAACGTGACGGACGAGAACGGCTACACCGACCTGAGTGCGGAAGGCGCACTGCCGGCCGGGCTGGTCGGGCTCGGCGCGATCCGCCCGCGCACGATCGGCGTCGCGGTCAGCGCAAGCTTCTGAGGCGTTCGGCCGGGCACGCGGGAGGGCTCGCTTGCCGCTGATTGCTGCAGACCGGCCGCTGGTCCTGTCTGCGGTCGTCATGGCGCTCGTGGCGCTCGTGCTGTGGGTCGAGCGTCGGCCGCTAGGGCAAAAACTCGGCGGCCCGCTGCTGCTGATCGCAGCCGCCATGTTGCTCGCGAATCTCGGCATCATTCCGCATTCCGCACCGCTGTACGGAGCGGTGGCGGCCTACCTGGTGCCGGTCGCGATCCCCCTGTTGTTGCTGCGTGCCGACCTGCGGGTGATCTTTGCCGAGTCCGGCCGCATGCTGGCTGCCTTCGCCGTCGCCGTCGTCGCGACCGTCGCGGGTGCGTTCACCGGCAGTGCGCTGATCGGCCTCGGGCCGCTGGAAGCCGAACTGGTCGGCACGGTGACCGCAAGCTACATCGGCGGCTCGCTAAATTTCGTCGCGACCGCGGAGGCGCTGGGAATGCGCGACTCGGCGCTCTACGTGGCCGCCCTGTCGGCGGATGCGGTGGGCGCGGTGTTCTTTCTCCTGGCACTGATGCTGTTGCCCTCCCTTGCTCTCGTGCGTTCCGCCATGCCGTCCGCTTTCATCGGCACCGACGGCGGAACCACGGAATCGCCGGCCCCCGCCGCGCCGGGCGCCAGCGCTTTCAGCCTGCCCGGAGCGGCCCTGGCACTCGCCATCAGCCTCGCGATCTGCGCCACTGCCATGGCGCTCACTGCTCTCGCTGACCAGGACGCGCTGTACATACTGCTGGTCACATTGCTGGCACTCGTCGTCGCCAACTTCGCCCGCCCGCTGGCACGGCGCGCGTCTGCCGACTTCGAGCTGGGCAGCCTGTGCATGTACGTCTTCTTTTTCTGCATCGGTGCGGGCGCGGATATCGGGCAGGTGTTCGAATCGGCATTACCGATCCTCGGCTTCATCCTGGTCATGATCGCCGTGCACCTGCTGTTGATCGTGGCGGCAGGGGCCTGGCTCCGGCTCGACCTCGCCGAAATGATGATTGCGTCGAATGCCTGCATCCTGGGACCGGCGCCGGCCGCCGCGCTCGCGGCCAGCAAGGGCTGGCAGCCGCTGGTGGCCCCCGGCATCCTGGTCGGCATGCTCGGCTACGCCGTCGCGACCTTCATCGGCATCGCGCTGGCTGCAATGCTCGGCCATTGAGGGGCTGCGCCCCGCCGTGGCAACGCCTATTCGATCCAGCTGAAGAGCCGCTCGAGGTGGGCCCGGCGCGCGGGCTCGAGGTAGCCGAACGTGATGCCCCGGTCGGTCAGTTCCCAGTACTGCGGGCGGGTTTCGCTCTCGAGTTGCTCGCGCACCTGTGCAAGATAGCGGCGGTCCTCGCCCGCGAGGTCGGCGGCGATGCGCCGCGCCCGCGCCTCGTCGCCGCGCTCCAGCAGCATCGTGGCTGCCTGCACCTGCGCGCGACGCACGCCGAGCAGGCTGGCGGCCTGCGCCTCGTCCTTGATCCGGCGGTCGAAGCCGAGCAGCAGGTCCAGCAAGGCGTCGACGTTCGGCGATCCCCGATCGACGCTCGCTTCCAGCAGCCGCATCACGTCGTAGGCGGCGACCTCGAGCACGAAAGCCTGCCCCATCCCGAACGCGAGCTGGCCGTAGAACTGGAAATAGCCCGCAATTTGGTTGACGAGCGGCGCGTCCGCGTCGTCGGTAATCGCCTCGGCCACGAGCCGGTACTGGTTCAGCAGGTAGTAGGCCGTTCGCAGGTCGCCGGCATTGATGGTGCTGCGCAGGTAACTGTTGAAGCAACGGATGCCTAGCTGCAGCAGCTGCGGATTGCCGCGTACAGCCGCAATCGTGATGCGCCGCGAATTGATGGCTATCAGGTAGGCGATATCGCGCATCTGCTGCGCGCTGAGCATCATCAGCAGCAGGTACTGGCGAAAAACCTTTACTTCGAACCAGGTCGCGTCGCGCTCGATGCCTTCCAGTGCGAATGACTCGAGCGAAATGAAGTCCGGATCCGCCGCGACCGTCTCGCCGATACTGAACCACTGGTCCGGCAGCCTGCCCCGCAGTGCCTGGTGGTGATCGACGAGCTGCGCCAGCGCGTCGATTCCGGACATTGCGATCGACCGGTCGCTGAGCTCCATCGCGCTGCGAATGACGTCGTGCAGTTCGTCGACCGCGTCGGTCACGCGCGCCACCAGCGCAGGATCGTAGTGATCGGCGGCCCGCCCGATCGCGCGCTCGGCGGAGGCGCGGATCTTGGCGATCATGTTGAGTGGCGAAACGAAGGAAATGACGAATGCAAAGTACGGCAGTATCAGGAACAGCGAAATACTCACCAGCACCAGCGATACGACGAAGCCGGCGTGCGGCAGGACGGCGTCCGGAGGCGGCGGCGTGAGGGTCGCGCCGGCCCAGAAGCTTACGATCGTCGTGATCACGAAAAAGGTCATCACGACGATATTGATCGGTTCTCGAATGAAGAGGCCGGTGATGCGGTGGTTGTACCGGTTCGCCGCCAGCTCCACGACGATAGCGACGACCGTGATCGCGATGCCGAGCACCGCCAGCATGACGCCGGTGGCCGTGGCCAGCGTTTCTGACAACAAGCCGGGGTCGGCGTCGCGCAGCCAGCCGAGCGGGTCCGCCAGCAGCGTCGCGGCCGAGCCGTCGAGGGCCTGGTAACCCGCGATCACCAGTGCGGTGCACGCAAACACGGTTAACACCGCGCCGACGTAGGTGAGCCAGTTGCTGTTCATTCCCGCATCGTCGATGGCCGGGCCAGGATGGCACGCAGCCGCGTCAGTGTTCGTGCGCCTTGCGCAGGTGCAGGATCCGGAATACCTCGTACATCAGCGTGACCGCCCAGGCCGCCACCAGCCACATCAGCACGGCCTCGACCGGCAGGTCACCCCAGGCGCCGATGAAGATACCCAGCATCGGTTCGTGCCGGTACTGCCACCAGCCGTAGGGTACACCGAGCGTCGCCTCCCAGATCAGGCTGATCAACAGCAACGCGAGGTACATGAAGCTGAAAGCGCGCCAGTTGACCATTGGGCCGACTGCGCGCATCAGGAGCAGCGGCGGGAACACGCCGATCAACACGAGGAAACAGTAATAGCCGGGGATGCCGCCGGTGCCGTAGATGTTTTTCCAGGCGATGCCCACGGCCCAGGCGACCAGGCCGACCCACAGCCAGCGGAAATCCGGCTTGAAGATGCGATCGAGCTGCAGCGCATGCTGGATGCGCTGGTCGCTCCCCGTGCTGTCGTGCATGTACAGCCTGAACCAGGAGGCGTCGGCGTAGACGTACAGGGCCATCATGAAATAGGCGCCGAGGCTGTAGAAACCGAATTCCTCGATCGGCAAGTAGTCGGGGATCCAGCGCCAGCCCTCCGAGTAGGAAAATGCCGGCAGGCGGATTCCCAGCGTCGCGCCTTCATTCGGAAAGATGAACCACTCGTAGCACAGCAGGAAGTCGAGCACACAGCCGACGACGAATACCAGCAGCACCGTCTTCCAGAAAGCATTCATGCGCTGGCCCGCGTCCGGGTGCCGCTTGAGCCACCAGGTCAGCGCCAGGTTCGGCACCAGGAACAGCAGCAGCGACACCGTGTAGCCGTAGGGCGTCGGGTTCGCGTCCGGAGGATCGAAGACGAGCCGGCCCGGGTTCTGCACCGTCATCAGTGTCAGCACGGTCGGAACGATGATGCAGGCAAGGAAAACCAGTATGACCCGGAAATGACTCGCGTCCCCGGTCACGGGGCGGGCTGCGTCGCTGTTCATGGCTGCCGATCTCCCTGGTCGAGATCACCGGCCAGGAAGCCAAGGCCGACGATGTTTTCTTTCTTCGGGCTGCCGCACAGTGCGTTCGCCGCCAGCATGCCGGACATCACGGTCGCTTCCACGTTGCCGATGTTGAAATCGTTGCGGGTCCAGTCGCCGGCCAGCACCAGGTTTTCGTAGCCGGATTCGTCCGGGTACAGGCGGTACTTCAAAGTGCCGGCGAGACTCAGCACGAAGCGCTCGGTCGGCGCGACGTTGCCACGGAAAAACTGTGCATCGAACGGGCCCGACTCGGCCGGCTTGTCCGGGCGGTTGTCGATCAGCAATTCGTCGCGAAAGCGGCTGTCCGGGTTCGACGGGTCGGATACCGACTGCGGCCAGATCCAGCCGATGCCATCGTCCAGCAGGCTGCGTGCGGTCTGCTTCGCGAGCTCGTCACCGCGCGTTTCGTCGAGGTACTGCGGCTGCTGGCGCGGTCCGCTGGGGCTGTCGTAGAACGGATCGTCGAGCATCGGCCCGCAGAAATATTGCAGGCTCAGGGGATACTTGCCCGCGCCCGGCGGCCAGGCCTCGCGGCTCGCGAGATGCGTAAAGTCCGCCCAGGAGTTCAGCAGCGACTGGTGAAAGCAGGAGAACACCGGCGCGCCCATGGCCTGCCAGCCGAGCTGGTAGCTGGTGTCCCGGACCCAGAACTGCGCAGCCTGGGTGCGCACGGTCCTGACGTTGTCGACCATTGCCTTCAGTCGCGGATTCGCCTCGATGATGCCGGCCGCGCAGTACGGCAGGCCGCCGATCGCGATGCCGAGCACGACGTCGTCGAAATCCTCCCCCAGGCGCAACGTACGCTTGCGGCCGCCCGGCGTGTCGTAGGACTCGAAATCGACCTCGTCCTTCTGCAGCTGCTCGCCGTTCGCGAGCTGTTCCCAGAACGGCTCCGAGGGCCAGCACGGCAGGCCGTTGACGTCGAACAACGGTGCGTAACCGGATGCGGGCTCGACCAGCTCGGCCTGCACCGTAACGTCGATCTCCGCGGCCTTCCCGTCCTGCCCGGGGCGTACGTCGTCCACCCGGTTGAAGAACTCGAACTTCACGCCGCGACGTTTCAGTACCTCGTACAGCGGCACGAAGACCGTGTCGCCCATGCCCGCCTGCATTTCCCACAGCAGGCTGCCCTTCCAGGTCAGGCCCATGCGCAGCAGCGTGCGCAGCACCGAGCCCGCGCCCATGTTGGCCGCGTCCAGGCTGTCGGCGCGGCCATCGACGTAGGCGAACTCCGCGTCGTACACCGAGAGCGCGAGCGGTGAATCGAGCGTCAGGCGATGACCGTCGACGGTGTCGTCGATGATGTATTGGGCCAGCCATTCGCGGTAGTCGTACCGGTCCAGGTAGTCGACGCCGCGGCGGAAGATGTCGCAGTCGATCGAACCGGCAAGATTGCCGTAGAAGAAGTTGACAAGCATCCAGTGCCGGCGCGTCTCATCGTCGTCGAGCCGGTCGCGGCTGGTCTTCCAGACGTGCTTGACGTACAGCCGCAGCAGGAACAGGAACAGCGAACGCAGGCCCGGGATCAATGCCGCCAGCTTCGCCGCGATCCGCGCGATGAACAGCAGGAGCTCGGCCGCATCGCGGCCGAGCGCGCCGAACAACAGGCCGAGCAAGCCGCGGGTCGGCAGCGCAGGATCGCCGGAACGACGCTCGGCCGCCGACTTCGGGTTCCGGCGGGCTTGCCGCAGGAAACCGCGCAATACCGACAACGCCTCGCCGACATAGTCCCAGGGATCGAGAAACAGCCTCGCGTCGTCCTCGCCGGGCAGCTCGTCGTTGACCGGTGCATAGGAGACCCACGGCAGCCACTTGCCCTTCCACAGCTCTTCCACGACAAGCGTGTTGTGGGGCTTCCACGCGTCCATCCAGGTACCGAGCGGCGCGTCGGGTGCGCGGCCCAGCTCCGCGTAAGCGTGGCGCATCATGCGGAACGCATTGTCATACAGGCCGGAAAACACGTGGATGCCGTGTTCCTCGATGCGCCGGCTCATGCCGGGCCGCCGGTTGCGACCCGAAGCACCCTTGCCGCCGAGGCGCCAGCCGAGCTGGTACACGGTGATCTCGCAATCCTCGTCTGCGTGCGAGAGTTCCCAGGCGGCCGTCATCGAGCCGAGGCCACCACCGAGCACGGCGATCTTGCGCCGCCCTTTACCCGTTTCCACCATGCTCCCCCTCAGGCGCGGGTGCCGTTCCAGGGACTCCAGTCCTTGTCGAGGTCCTTGGTCGGCAGCGTCAGTGTCCAGGTCGTCTGCATGTGGTAGGCGGCGCCGTCCTGGAACCGTTCCGTACCGCGTGCCTGCAGCGGCCGGGTCGTGCCGGTCGCAACGCCCGGCAGCAGGTACTCGATGATGCGCCCGTCGAGTTCGATATCCGTGAAGGTCGCCGTGTCGGCGTTCCACCAGAAACCCGAGCCCATGAAACGGCCGTCCTTCTTCTGGCTGACGCTCGGCTGCTGCAGGCAGTCCGTGATCTGCACGATCGCCTGCTCGTCCGGCTTCGTGCCGAGCGGAGCGTATTCGACCTCGACGTAGGGCGTGTGGACCTGCGGATCGGCGGCCTTGTAGCTGCCGTCGCCGATATCAAACTGCGCGATCCGCTTGGGAAACCCGAACACGACTTCACCGCCGAAACTGACGAGCTTGCTGTCGACGAAAATGATCGGCGTGAACAGGAACGGCCCGTCGTACGTGTAGCGCGGATCCTTCCAGCGAGTGTACGGAATGACGAGCCCGAACTCGTGGTAGTCGAACTTGAACAGCGGATTGATATTGAAATAGACCTTGCGCTCGATCCCGAACAGCAGGTTGCACGGATGGTGCCCGGCAGGCGAAACCGACTGCGGGGCGAGCTCGAGTTCGGGCGGCAACCAGCTCGCGACGAGTTCGTCGGGCCAATGCTGGACGGCGATCCGTACGCTGTATTGCCCGGTCATGTAGACCCGGCCTGGATCCGGTGCGCTCATTTTTTGTTATACCTCGCGCTGGGGGCTATTTTGCCCGGGTACCGGTACCGCGCACCCGCTGGTCCAACGAAGCTCATCGTATGCTAGTTTTACGCTTGGATCAAAAACTTACCAACGACCCGTGATGGGCTGGAGCCCGCAGGCCCGCACATGAACCGAGTGCTCGAAGACAGCGACCTCTACGACGAGCTGGCCCTGATTCACAAGGGCCAGGATACCCTCGTGCATCGGGGCCTCCGCACGAGCGACGGTGTGCGGGTCATTCGCAAGTCCTTGCGGGCCCGCCACCCGACACCGGTTCAGCGCGCCCGTCAGCGCCACGAGTACGCGCTGCTTGCAGAGATGCAACACCCGGGCATCGTCCGGCCACTGTCGCTCGACGCCGGCGCGAACGGCCCTGTGATCACGCTTGCCGACGCGGGTTCCGACACGCTGGCCACCCGTATCGGCGGCGGCCCGCTGCCGCTCGCCGAATTCCTGGACATGGCGCTGTCGCTGGTCGAAGCCCTCGCCTACGTGCATGAACACAAGATCGTCCACAAGGACATCAACCCGGACAACGTACTCTGGGATCGAAGTAGCGGCCGTGCGTTGTTGCTCGATTTCGGTATCGCGAGCCGCGTGGCGCGGCAATACAGCACCGGCGACGCAGGCGGCACCCTGGAAGGCACGCTGGCCTACCTGGCACCGGAGCAGTCGGGACGCACCAACCGGGCGATCGACTGGCGCACTGATTTCTACGGTCTGGGAGCGACTTTCTACGAAGCACTGTACGGCCGTCCCCCGTTCCTGGCCAGCGACACGATCAACCTGGTGCACGCGCACCTCGCGAAACGGCCGGAGCCCGCCGACGACGTTCGTGACGACGTGCCGGACATACTCTGGCAGCTGGTGGCGACGCTGCTCGCCAAGTCGGCCGACGACCGCTACCAGTCAGCCCGGGGAATTGCACGCGACCTCGAACAGATTCGCGCGGCCGTCGCCGGCGGTGCGGACATGCCGGATGAGCTGGTCGGCATCACGGCAACGGACCATTTCGAGCTGCCGGGTCGACTGTATGGCCGTGACCGGGAGCTGCGGGCGCTGCGCGAGGCCTGGTTCCGCGTCGTCAATGGCCGCGCCGGCTTCGTGGCGATTCGCGGCCCTGCCGGCACCGGCAAGAGCGCGCTGGTCGACGAACTCGCGCCGATCGTGGCCGAAGGGACCGGCTATTTCGTCAGCGGCAAATTCGACCGTTACCAGCGCGACGTCCCGTACTCGTCGCTGATGCAGGCGGCGAGCGCCCTGCTGCGCCAGATTCTCGCTGGCAGCGAGTCCCAGCTCGCGCGCTGGCGCCAGCGGGTCGTGCAGGCTGTCGGCGCCAACGGTGCGCTGATTGCCGAAAGCGTGCCGGAGCTCGAAACGCTGATCGGCGCGCAGGACGCGCCGGAGGCGCTGTCCGTCGACGAGAGCCGCAATCGCTTTCGTGTACTCCTGCTGAAGTTCTTCCAGGCGCTCGCAACGCCGGAACACCCGGTGGTCCTGTTCCTCGACGACCTGCAGTGGGCCGACTCGGCTTCGCTGGATGCGGTCCGTGCCCTGCTGACGCACAACGAAACGCGCGGCCTGTTGATCGTCGGGGCATTCCGCGACGACGAGCTGTCCGCGTCGCATCCCCTGAAAACCCTGCTGGATGAACTGGCCAGCGGCGGCGTGCGGATCGACACGATCGAACCGGGCGAGTTCAGTCGCGAGGATGCGGAGGCCATGATCAGCGAGGCAACGCACCGGCCGCGCACGGAGTGCACCGATCTCGCCGTCCTGCTGCTCGAACGCTGCGGCGGACGACCGTTCTTCCTGCGCGAGTACCTGCTGGCCGCCAGCGAGTCCGGCGCGATCCGTTTCGACTCGAGCAGCGAGGCATTCAGCTGGGATTTCGATGCTATCCGCAGCCTGCCGGCACAGGTCGAGCTGGGCGGCCTGCTCGGCAAGCGTATCGGGCGCCTGCCCGAACCGAGTCGGCATGCCCTCGGCGTTGCCGCGTGCATCGGCTCCACGTTCGACCTCGCGACGATTGCGGAACTGGACGGGCAGCCCGTCGCAGACGTCGCTGCTGCGCTGGAACCCGCTTTCGAAGCGGGCCTCGCGTGGGGGCTCGGCAGCTGGCAGGTCATCGACGAGGTCGCGGAGGCCGGGCCCGCGCTGCAAGGGCCCGTACTGTGCCGATTCGCGCACGACGAAGTACAGGCGACGGCCTACGATCTCGTCGACCGCGAGACCCGCCTCGACCGCCACCTGCGCATCGCCGAGTTGCTCGAGCAGCGTCATGCGCAGGGGGAGCGCGGCGACGGCATATTCGACCTGGTCTACCAGATTCGCTCCGCACTGGAGCGCATCAGCGACGAGCAGCAGCGCCTGCGATACGCGGCCCTGTTCCTCGAAGCAGCCAGGAAGGCCGCGGAGTCGGCCGCGTTCGCGACGGCGTCGCGCTTCGTGCGTGACGGGCGCCTGCTGCTCCCCGAGGCGCCCTGGCAGAACCACTACGAACTCTGGCTGGCGCTGTCGCGAATCGGGGCCGAGGCGGCCGCGTTGTCCGGCGACAAGCCGATGCTCGACGAACTCGTCGGCGAGGTGCGGGCACATGCCCGCACCCGTCTCGACGAGACCGAGGTCGTCGCCGCGCAGATTTCGTATTTCAGTGCCCATCTCCAGCCGGCCGAGGCGCTGGCTGTCGCACGCAACGCTCTGCACGCGCTCGGCGTCGAGCTACCGCAGAGGGCGAGCCTCGCCAGTGTCGCATCCAGCCTGGCGATAACTTTCTGGGCGATGCGCGGCAAGAGCACCGAGGATCTTGCGGGCTTGCCGCCGATGCGCGACCCGCAGCGGCTGGCGGCCATGCGCATCCTGCTGCGCGCCGTGTCGCCGGCCTACATTGCCGATCCGAACATGTTTCCGCTGATCGTGCTGCACATGGTGCGACTGTCACTCGCATACGGCAATTCCAGCGAGAGCCCGTTCGGCTACATGACCTACGGCATCCTGCTGTCCGCAGGCCTCGGGCGCCTGGAGCGCGGCACAGAGCTCGGCCAGTTCGCGCTGCGCCTCGCGGCAAACGATGCCTCGGACAAGCTGAAAGCAAAACTCTCCGTGTCCTACTACGTGACGCTGCACCACTGGAAACACCATCTCGCCGAGACGCTGCCGGCGTTGCTCGCCTCGCACCATGCAGGACTCGAGACCGGTGACATCGAGTACGCCTGCCACAGTGCCTGGTACTACTGCAGCTATGCCACCTGGTCAGGGGAACCGCTCGACGAGGTAGCGGAACGGCAGGCCGAGTTGATCGCTGCCATCGACGAGCACAAGTCCGAGTTCCACTCGATGTGCGGGCGGGTTTTCCAGCAGTTCGTGCAGACGCTGTCGCAGGACGAGGAAGGCGCCTTGCCGAACGAACTCGCCGGCGAAGCCTTCGACGAACACCGGGACGTGGCCAGGCTCTCGGCAACCGACAACTTCACAGCGCTGTTCTGTTTTCACGAGTGCCGTGCCGCGTTGAACTACCTTCTCGGCGATATCGACGAGGCCGTCTGTCACGGTCTTTCGGCGCGGCGCTACGAGCAGAACGTTCTCGGCTCGGTGAACGCGGCGCAAAACACCTTCTACCTCGCGATGGCCACGCTGCAGCAATATGCGCAGCTCGGTCCGTGGCAGCGACTGCGAGCGCGGCTGCGAATCGCGGGATGCCGCCGGCGCCTGCGACGCTGGGCGGCGGACGGCCCGGCCAGCTACCTGGCGAAACAGCAAATACTCGAGGGCGAATGGCAACGCCTGCGCGGGCACGGCGAGCAGGCGCTGGCCTGCTTCGATCGTGCGCGCTCGGCGGCACGCTCGAGCCGCTTCCTGCAGGACAAGGCGCTGGCGCTAGAGCGGATGGCTCGCTGCGAGCTCGACCTCGACATGCCCCTTGCCGCGGAGGAGAACCTGCGCGCGGCCTGGGAAGCCTGGCTGAGCTGGGGCGGTTTCGCCAAGGCACGCCAGCTCGAGTCCGAGTTCCCGAAGTGGCTGGATCGCAATGCCTCACCGACCGTGACCGTGCTGGACAGCACCTACAAGCGCAAGTCCACCGGCGGCACCAGCGACCTCGCGACCCAGCTGGACCTGACCAGCGCGATGAAGGCCTCGCGCGCCATGGTCGAGGAAATCGTGCTCGAGTCCCTGCTCGAGAAGCTGATGCAGATCCTGATCGAGAACGCCGGTGCCCAGATCGGTGCCCTGGTGCTCGACGTGGATGGCGAGGCCCGCCTGTGCGCGGTGGGCGACGTCGATCGCCAGCGCTACAGCGTGATCGAGCCACTGCCGCTGCGCGCCCCGGCCGCGCAGGAACAGGGCGTGCGGATTCCGCTGCGGATCGTCGACTACGTGCTGCGCTCGGGCGACAGCGTCGTGCTGGACGACCCGGCGAGCGATCCGCGATTTACCGACGACCCGGTCCTGCGCGGCCGCGACACGCTGTCCGCGCTGGCGGCGCCGCTGGAGCACCGCGGCCATCTCGTCGGCGTAATTTACCTCGAGAATTCGCGGACGCCCGCGGCCTTCACGGAAGCACGCGTCAGCATGATCCAGGTGCTGGCGGCACAGGCGGCGATCTCGATCCAGAACGCGCGCCTGTACCAGGAACTCAAGGACCAGGCCGACAACCTGTCGTTGCTGAATCGCTCACTGGGCCGCTTCGTGCCCAGCCAGTTCCTCGCGAGCCTCGGCCATGACAGCGTGACCAGCGTGCGCCTCGGCGAGAACACGCACCGCGAGATGTCCGTGCTGTTCTCCGACATCCGCGGCTTCACGAGCCTGGTCGAATCCATGCAGCCGGGCGCGCACGTCGAGTTCATCAACGAGTACCTGAGTTACATGGAACCGGCCATCGTCGAGTCCGGGGGCTTCGTCGACAGCTATATCGGCGACGCGATCATGGCGCTGTTCGACCGTGCCGACGACGCGGTCAACGCCGGCTTGCGCTTGATGGAGAACCTGCACGAACTTAACGATGCGCGAGCCGCGACCGGCAAGCCTCCGATGCGGGTCGGCATCGGCATCAGCACCGGCCCGCTGACGCTCGGTACGATCGGCGGCCCGCAGCGCATCAAGTGCGGTGTCATCGGTGACACGGTCAACCTGGCCGCGCGCATCGAGACCCTGACGACGACCTACGGCGTGTCGCTGATGATCAGCCACCACACCCGCGAACGCCTGTCACGTAATACCAGCGTGACCCTGCGGCAAATCGAGCGCGTCACCGTTAAAGGGCAGTCGCAGCCCGTGACACTGTTCGAGGTACTCGATGCCCTTCCCACCGACGAGCGCGACGCGAAGATGGCCGTGCTGGACGACTGGAACGCCGGCATGCGAGCCTTCTACGCGCGCGACTTCAACAAGGCCAGCGAGCACTTCGGCCGCGTGGCCTCGTCGTGCTCCGGCGATCTCGCCGCACGGCGCTTCGTTTCGAACTGCTGGCGCTACCTCGACGACGGTGTGCCGGATAACTGGGACGGCATCGTCCGCCTGGATCACAAGTAGGACTCAGCCCTCGAAGAAATACGCGAGCGTTACCCAGGTCTGCCGCCCACGCTGGAAACGCACGAAGGCATCGGAGCGCAGGCCGAGTAGCGGGCTGCCGGCGGGAAAGCCGGCCGCGCCCCCGGTCAACGGCCGGTCGTCCGCCTGCACGGCCACGGTCTCGTCGCCGAGGTTGCGGCCGATCAGGCTGAGTTCCCAGGTGCTGTTCGGCGACAGCAGCCGCAGGGTCGCGTCGACCACGGTGACGCTCGACTGGCGCGCCTCGGGAATCTTCGACACCGCCGCGTTGTAGCTGCCGGTGTAGCGCGCGTCGATGCCGGCGCTCGCGCGCCAGTCGGCGATATCGAAGTCCAGGCTGGCGCCGAGATTCCACACCAGGTCCGGCGCGACGGCGAGCGGCTGTCCCGCCAGGTCCTGCGAGGAAAAGCCGCCGGTCAGCGGGTTCGGCAGCGACGCGCAGCCCGCCTCGACGGACTGGCCCGCGTAGCACGACGCGAGGAAATCGTCGTACTCCGCCTCGTTCCAGTTAAAGCCCGCGCGCAGGCGCAACATGTCGCTGACCAGCCAGTCGAGATCTGCCTCGATACCGTTGGTCGACGCTTTCGCCGCGTTGTCGATATTGAACTGGGTCGTCGCTGCATTGAACTGCTGGACCTGCAGGTCCTCGTAGGTAAACGAGTACGCGGTCGCGTTGAGCTGGAGCGCCCGTTCCAGCAGCCGGGCCTTGACGCCGATCTCGAAGCCGTCGGCCTTCTCGCTATCGAAGGTCAGGTCGTCGAGCGTCGATCCCGGGCCGAGCAGAAAACTCGCATCGAAGCCGCCGGACTTGAAGCCCTCACGGTAGGCGGCGAAAACCGTCAGGTCCCCGCTTGGCCGCCAGGTCAGCGACAGCTGCGGGGAGAGGTCGCTGTCCTCGAAGCGGTTGGAAAATCCCTGCGGCGACAGCGCGCCGAGCAGGATCAGGATCTCGTGCAGGTAGTCGACACGGATGCTCGAGTCGCGGCGCTCGTCCGAGTAGCGCGCGCCGGCGGACAATTCCCAGTGTTCGTTCAGGTCCCAGATGACGTCCGCGTAGACGGACCAGGAGCGCGCGTCCTCTTCAGCCGTCTTGTCCCAGCTCCACAGTCGCCCGCTGCCCGAGTCCGGCGGCAACGGCGCGATGCGCGCCGAGTTGCGAAACTCGAGGTCACCGCGAGTGAGCAGCGCACCGACGAGAAAATTCACGGGCCCGTCGAAGCCGGACACCAGGCGCAGCTCCTGGCTCAACTGATCGTAGTCGGTTGTCTCGAAGCCGCCGACCTGGCCGTCATCCGAGTAGGAGAAGTTGTCGAGCGAGACAACTTCGTATTGCTGGAAGCCGGTGATGCCGGTCAGCGTGTAGTCGCCGACCTGCCAGTTGAACTCGAGGGACGTATTCGTCGAGTCGTAGTCGGTGAACGGGGTGCCGTCGCCGAACAGGGCCGGCTCGCCAAGCATCAGCCCAGCGGGCAGCGCACTCTTCGAATGGCTGAAATTCTTTTCGCAATCGTCGAATGGCGACGGCACACCGAAGATCGGCTGCGGTTGCCCGTCAGGACCGAAGCAGGCCACGAGGCCGCTGGTCGACACCATGCCCGTGTCCTCGTTGGCGGCGAAGCCCGTGCGCAGCGTCAGGTCGAAACGATCGTCCGGAGTCCATACCGCGGTGAAACGCCCCAGCGTGTCCTCGGTTCCCGGCAGTTCGTCATCCGCGGCACCGGGAATCGCGAATCCAAGCGGGTCGACGCCCGTCTGCGGCCGTGCCGTATTGTCGATCCAGCCGTCGAGCCGCGAATGCCGCGCGGCCAGGCGCACAGCGAGCGTGTCGCTGAGCGGCAGCGACACGCCGGCCTCGAAATATTGTTCTGCGGCATTGGTCTCGAAGCCGGCCTTGAGGTTGACGCTGAAGGCATCGCCGGGCGTGCGCGAACGCAGGATCACCAGGCCGGCCGGGTTGTTCTTGCCGAAATACAGGACCTGCGGGCCTTTCAGTACCTCGACCTGCTGCAGGTCGAAGTAGCCCTGCTGTATCCAGCGACCGCGCTCGTAGTGTACGCCATCGATGACGATGCCTACCGCGGAAGAAAAGCCGGCACTGCCGGCGCCCGTGCCGATGCCGCGCAGGAAGACCTCGGAACTCGCGCCGCTCGAGCCGTAGGAAATGCGCAGGTTGGGCACGACGTTGGAGATCTGCTCGAGATCGTTCAGCGCCAGTCGCTCCAGTTCCTCCGCGGGCACGGCGGTGACCGCGGCAGGAATGTCCTGCACGCGCTCTTCGCGCTGGCGGGCGGTGACGATTATCTCCTCGAGATAGGCATCGTCCTGGCCCACGGCAGGCGCAGGCGGCGCTACGGCCATTGCCAGCACCGTCAGCGAGACCGCGATCTTGTTGTTCGACATCGGGAATCGAGCCCTGCGCATCGCAGCCCGCGTGGGGACCTGCCTCGCACAGCAGAATGCCGATTTTTGTTAAATTGAACAAGTTGTATCCGTACCTGCGGCTGCCGGGTCCGGCTCGCCGCCTCGGTACATCGCCTACCATGGAGATCGAATGAACTATCGCCACCTCGGCAAGGCCGGCCTCAAGCTCAGCGAATTGTCGCTCGGGTCCTGGGTGACTCTGCACTCGCAGGTCGACGTCCGCGCGACGGCCGACCTGCTCGCCGCCGCCTACGACGCCGGCGTCAACTTCTTCGACAACGCCGAAGGCTACGCGGGCGGAAAGTCCGAGGAAGTCATGGGCGCCGCGTTGCGCAAGCTCGGCTGGCGGCGCGGCTCCTACCTCGTCTCGACGAAACTCTACTGGGGCCTGCACGACACGCCGAACGAGAACAACACGCTGAATCGCAAATACCTGCTCGAGGGAATCGACGGCTCGCTGCGGCGCTTCGGCCTCGACTACGTCGACCTGCTCTACTGCCACCGCCCGGACCCGACGACGCCCATCGAGGAGACCGCCTGGGCCATGCACGACATCATCGAGCGCGGCAAGGCGCTGTACTGGGGCACGTCCGAGTGGGACGCGAAGGACATCCTCGCGGCCATCGAGATCGCCGAGCGGCACCATCTGCACAAGCCTGTCGTCGAACAGCCCGTTTACAACCTGCTGCAGCGCCATCGCTTCGGGCCGGACTACCAGCCGGTCTACGCGGAACGCGGTTACGGCGCGACGACCTGGAGCCCGCTGGCGTCGGGCCTGCTGACCGGCAAGTACCGGGACGGCGTCCCCGATGGCAGCCGGCCGACCGTGGAAGGCTACGAGTGGCTGCGCGAGCAGCTGACCGACCGGGACCGGGTCGCGACGGTCGAAGAACTGCGCCCGCTGGCCGAAGGCATGGGCGCGACGCTCGCGCAGTTCTCCATTGCGTGGTGCCTGAAAAACCCGCAGTTGTCATCGGTTATTACCGGTGCCAGTCGCATCGAGCAGCTGCAAGAGAATCTCGCGTCTCTGCGCTTCGTCGATGCGTTCACGCCGGAGCTGATGAGCGAAATCGACCGCATCTGCGCATGACGGCTGGCAGCAGGGCGGCCGGACGAGGCGCCGGCCCGCCCGGGGCGGGACCTGCCCCGGACTTGCTTGCGTTGCCGCCGAATTAGGTCTATACCATCGCTCGCCGCGACGAGCGGATCGCAAGAATCCGCCACGCCACGGAACGTCCGTTCGACCGAGTCTGACCTGTCGCGTCGGTAGTCGAGTGCACAGAACGTTCTGACTCCTTCCCAACGGCGAAAGCTAACCGGGCCGCACCCCCGGCCCGCATTTTGTCTTCATCGGGAGGTATCACCGTGTCCAGATCCAGATCACCGGGCGTATTGCTCGGTGCGACGCTCGCGAGTGCGGGCATCGCGCTCGCCGCATCCGGCGACATCGAGCAGCTGTATCCGCTCGATCCGGGCGCAAGCCCGCCGTCCTCGTCAGCAATGCTCGACGAAACGCCTGCGCGCTGGTTCGTCCAGCTTGCCAGCGCGCCCACCGCCGACGGCACGAGCCTGACGACGGTGCGCAACGAGAAGGCGGCCTTCCGTACCGCTGCCGCGAAAGCAAAGCTCGCCTACACCGAGCGCTACGCCTTCGACACGCTTTGGAACGGACTGTCTATCGACGTGAGCCCCGCACAGCTGGCCAAGCTGCGCCGCATTGCGGGCGTGACCGCCGTGTACCCGGTCTACACGTTGACTATCCCGGAAACCGGGTCCGTCGCGGACCCCGAACTCGCCACCGCGCTCGCCATGACCGGCGCCGACGTCGCGCAAGATACGCTGGGACTGAGCGGCGCCGGAGTGCGGGTAGCCGTGATGGATACCGGCGTCGACTATCATCATCCGGACCTGGGCGGCTGCTTCGGCAGCGGCTGCAGGGTCGCCTTCGGCTACGACTTCGTCGGCGACGCGTTCAACGCGGACCCGACCAGCCCGTCGTACAACCCGGTAGCGGTACCCGACCCGGATCCCGATGATTGCAACGGCCACGGCACGCACGTGGCCGGCATCGTCGGCGCCGGCGGCGCGGTCACCGGTGTCGCGCCGGGCGTGACCTTCGGCGCCTACCGCGTCTTCGGCTGCACCGGCTCCACCACGGCGGACATCATGATCGCCGCAATGGAACAGGCGCTGGCCGACGGCATGCAGGTGCTGAATATGAGCATCGGCTCGGCGTTCCAGTGGCCGGAATACCCGACCGCCCGGGCCGCAGACCGGCTGGTCAACAAGGGTGTCTCGGTCGTCGCGTCGATCGGTAACAGCGGCGCAAGCGGCGCTTACAGCGCCGGCGCACCCGGCGTAGGCGAGAAAGTCATCGGCGTTGCCTCTTTCGACAATTCGCACGTCGGCCTCGCGACTTTCACGATTTCCCCGGACGCGACCGTAATCGGCTACGGGCAGGCAGCCGCGGCCCCGGCCGCGCCGACCAGCGGCACCATGGCAATGGCCCGCACCGGCACGGCGACGACGGCCAACGACGCCTGCAACCCGCTCGCCGCCGGCTCGCTCGCCGGCAAAGTGGCGCTGGTCCGGCGCGGCACCTGCGCGTTCCACCTGAAGTCACTGAACGCGCAGAACGCCGGCGCGATCGGGGTGGTTCTGTACAACAACGTCGCCGGCCGCTTCAGCCCGACGGTCGCGGGGACGCCGGCCATCATTATCCCGGTCGTCGCGATCTCCGACGTCGAGGGCGTGCTGATCGACAGTCGCCTGGCGACCGGGCCGGTGGACATGACCTGGACCGACCAGGTCGGCGCGTTCGTCAACCCGACCGGCGGCCTGATCTCTTCGTTCAGTTCCTACGGCCTCGCCCCCGACCTGAGTCTCAAGCCGGATATCGGCGCGCCGGGCGGACTGATTCGCTCGACCTACCCGCTGGAACTCGGCGGCTTTGCCACGATCAGCGGCACCTCGATGGCATCCCCGCACACCGCGGGCGCGGTCGCCCTGTTGCTCGAAGCCAGGCCGAACGCACCGTCCAACGCGGTGCGCGCGATCCTGCAGAACAGCGCGGACCCGAAAGTATGGTGGGGCAATCCCGGCCTCGGCTTCCTCGACAACGTGCACCGGCAGGGCGCCGGCATGCTGGACATCCCGGGGGCCGTGCAGTCCACGACGAAAGTCGAACCGGGCAAGCTGTCGCTGGGTGAAAGCGAGACCGGGCCGGTCACCCGTACCCTGACGATCGAGAACAACGGTTCGTCCCCGGTAACCTACGAGCTGTCGCATGCGCCGGCCCTGGCGACCGGCGGCAGCACGTTCACGCCGTCGTTCTTCCTGGCCAACGCCTCGGTCGCCTTCAGTGCACCGAGCGTCAACGTGCCCCCGGGAGGAACCGCCAGCGTCAACGTGACGATTACGGCACCGGCCGGACCGGACCGCGGCCAGTACGGCGGCTACATCGAGCTCGGCGAACAGGGCGGCGATGCCGTCTACCGCGTGCCCTATGCCGGCTTCGTCGGCGACTACCAGTCGATCCCGGTGATGACGCCGACCGCGAACGGTTTCCCGTGGCTGGCGAAGCTCGTCGGCACGAGCTACTTCAACCAGCCGGGCGGCGCCACCTACAGCATGAGCGGCGGCGACATCGCCTACTTCCTCGTGCATCTCGACCACGCGTCGCGGCGCCTGCGTCTCGAGGTCTTCGACGCGAACACGGGGCGTGCCTGGCACCGGGTTTCGACGGACGAGTACCTGCCGCGCAACAGCACGTCGGGCGGCTTCTTCGCCTTCGCCTGGGACGGCATCACGACCAACGGCAACCGCAGCAACGTGGTGCCGAACGGTCAGTACGTGGTCAAGATGACGCTGACCAAGGCGCTGGGCGAGGACACGAACCCTGCGCATAACGAGAGCTGGACGTCTCCGGTGATCACCATCGCGAGACCGTAGAACCCAGCGCGTCTGGACTGGGCCGGCGGGAGCAATTCCGCCGGCCTTTTTTGTCGCCGGCCCTTGCGCCGTCAGCGGTTGCAGCGGTACGGCACGGCGATCGGCTCGCCGCGCTCGATGCCCTCGCGTTCCAGCAGGGCCACCAGGTTCGGGTACGGCCGCGGGTCGAAGCTGCCGTAGCCGAGGTAGCCCGCCAGGGCCGCGAGGTCGGCGGGGTTGTCCAGCGGGCGCAGGCTTTCCGTCGCCGCCGTCTCGTCGCCGAGAATCTTGTGGACGATCCAGCCGACGTCGAAGTCCGCCAGCAGGCGCTCGGCTATGCGTGCTGCATCCTCGAGCCGCCGTTCCGCGCAGGCCTGGCGCAGCGTGACCAGCAGCCTGTTCTCCTCCTCCAGGTCGCTGGCCGCAAGTATCGGCACGAGCCGGCTCGCGCCGTCGACGTCGCCGGCCCAGAGCAGGCCGCGATGGGCCTGGTACAGCGTCTGTGTCTCGTTCGGGTAGCGGCGGATCGCCTCGTTCGCCGCCTCGCGAACCTGTTCCGGCGTGCCGCCCCAGAGCATCGTGAAGGTCGCGTCGTTGCTGAAGCCGAGCGTGTCGACTTCCATCGAGGCTGTCTCGCGAGCCAGTTCGGCCGCCTCCGCGTAGCGCCCGAACACGGTCAGCAGCCCGATCTGCTGGCCGCGGGCGATGAAGTCGTTCGGGCGGGCGGCGAAAAACTCGCTGCTGTAGCGCATCGCGTCACGGAAGGCGAGATTCTGGAAAGCCTTGAACGCCTGCTTGCCCGCCCGGTCGACCGGGTTCGATTCGGTGCGTATCGCGTTGTCGATGGCCGCATTGAACTTGCGGGTCATCTCGGCGTGGGTGAGGTCGACCAGGCCGTAGTTAAGGTCCGACCGCGTCAGCTGAATCGCCCAGAACTGCGCCAGCCACACGTAGGCGTCGGAGAAATCGGGGTCGATCTCGGTAGCGCGCTCCAGTGTCTCCTGTGCCTCGAGCATCAGGTAACGGTCGCCGCTGGTCGACGTTTCGCGAAAGCGTGCGAGCCCGTTCAGGTAGGCCTCGTAAGCTTCGACGGACCGCGTGCCGGCAGCAACCATCTGCGCCAGCGCGTCGGGATCCATTGCGGTCTTCAAAGCCTGCGCGATCTCGAACGCGACGTCCTCCTGGATACTGATGACGTCGGCCATGTCGCGATCGTAAGTCTCGGACCAGAGATGGAAGCCGTCGTCGGCCCGGATCAGCTGCGCCGTGACGCGGATCCGCTCGCCACCGCGGCGCACGGAGCCTTCGAGCACGTGGCTCACGCCGAGTTCGCGGGCGATCTCCGGCACGGTCTGCTCGGTGCCCTTGTAAGCGAAGGACGAGGTGCGCGCGGCGACCAGCAGGTCGGGAATGCGCACCAGCGAGTTCAGGATTTCCTCGGTCAGGCCGTCGGCAAACCAGGTCTGCTCGGGATCCGAGGACAGGTTGACGAAAGGCAGCACGGCGACGGACGCCGCGATGGCGGTCGGCGTCGCGGTGCCCGCCGTGCTCGCGGCCGCCGAAGCGGATTCGGCGTCGGGCGCAGCCGCGAAGCGCGACTCCCAGACGAAGTAGCCGAGCGCGATGACGAGCACGCCGATGATCATGCGGTCGAGCTTGCGCCCCGTGGAGTGCGTCACCGACTCGCTGGCATCCACTTCCGCGGTGCGCTTGAGGCCCTCGGGCGTCAGCTCGAACGCCCAGGCGAACAGCAGCGCAAATGGAAAACCGATGGCGATGAAGACCAGCAGCGTCTTGAGCGCCCAGTCGGGAGCACCGAAAGCGTCGAACAGTAGTTCCGCCACCTGCGCCATCAGCCAGCCGACCACGACGTAGGCAATGCCGACGCGGACGACGTTGCGACGAGTCAGCTCCTTGAAAAACGAATGCACGGCTCTCCCCCGGCCAACGTATCCGCTGGCGCCATAAGATACCACCGATCGCGCCCGCGTCCGCAGGGAGTTGCTGCGCCGTTTCGCAAATACGCTCGGGTCGGATACGACGTAATCGAGGATAGCCCGGTTGCCGCGCGAGTTCCGGGACTGGCCGGCGATAGGGTATCGTCGGGGGCCGGAGCGGAATCGGAAACCATGAACAACGCAGCTGACCAGGGTCGAGTCGACACACTGCGCTGGGGCTTCGTCGGCACCGGCCGGATTGCCCGCTCGATGGCCGAGGTGTTGCGCGACTGCCCCGTGGGCGCACTCGCCGCCGTCACGAGCCGGCGCCTGTCGTCGGCCCGGGCGTTCGCCGCTGAATTCGGAGCACGCTCCGCCACTGACTCGCTCGACAGTATGCTGGCCGACGACGTCGACGCGGTTTACGTAGCGACACCGACCGGCGTGCGCGAGGCAATCGCGGTCGCCGCGGCCAGGGCCGGCAAACACGTGCTGGCCGAGAAACCGTTCGCGAGTGTCGACTCGCTCGAGCGTATCGTCGACGCATGCCGCGAGGCAGATGTATGCTTCATGGACGCGACCCATTTCGTTCATCATCCGCGTTACACGGCCGTGCAACGGGACGCCGACACCCTGGTTGGCAGGCCACGCACGCTCGATTCGAGTTTCCGCATTCCGCTCCCGGATCGCAGCGACATCCGCTATGACGTGTCACTCGAGCCGCTGGGCGCGCTCGGCGACCTCGGCTGGTACAACCTGCGCGCCGCGCTCGAGTACCTGGTGCCCGAGCAACCGATCGGGAAAGCCCGCGCAAGCCTGCGCCGGGACCCCGGGACCGGCGCGATCGTGGCGGCGGAAGGCCGCCTGCTGTTCGACGACGACTCGGTGTCGACCTGGCGCTGCGGATTCGATACGTCCCGGGACGACATCGCGCTCGAGCTGTCCGGCCCCCGGGGCACACTGCGCATGGAGCACTTCACGAGCGAAAGTGCCGACGGCTCCGCGAGCTATCGCTACGCCGGGACACGGGCGGGCGACGCCGCTGAAAAGCTGATTCGCGTCGACTCGCGCGCCTCCGGGGCAGCCCTGATGTTCGAGGATTTCGCCGCGGCCGCAGCCAGCGATGCGCTGCGCGAACGCTGGGCGCGTGCCAGCCTGGCCACGCAGGGGCTCCTGGACGCAGTCATGCAGGCAGCAGACGGGTAGCTCGCGGCACGGCGTCGCACGGGCGGCACGCCCGCCCGGCGGCTCATCAGAGACAGCGGCCCTCGAAGCGTCGCAGCAGGCGCTCGGAATCCGCGGCTTCGCGGAAAAACTTGCCGAGGAAACGCGCCTTGCGCTGCTGCACGCGAGCGGACAAGCCCGGCAGCCCGGACGCGACCGCCAGCACCTCGGGCTCCCTCTCGCGAACGAGCTCGAGCGCACGCGCCAGCGGCTCGCGCGCCATGCAGTAGCCGCGGTAGCGACGCTGGGTCACGGAGCGCAGGCGCAGGCTCGGGTCCGGCTTCGCGTAGCGCGCGTCGACGAGCCCGGACAGGTCGAAGTCGTAGGGCACGGCAACGAGTCGCCCGTCGCGCTCGAACAGGTCGACATTGTGGCAGCAGGCCGTCTCGCCGTGGGCCGTGGCCAGCGACCAGTCGGTATTGCCGACCAGGTACTGGAACACGTAGACGAGCGCCGCCTGCGGTTTGTCGAGCGCGCTCAGCACCACGCCGGGAACGCTGGCCGGCGCCGCAGCGAGGCGCGCTGACAGGGACGCGGCCGGTTCGATGAGGAACCCGTAGTGAATTGCTTCGTCGCCGGCGGCGGCGCCGCCCGTGTCCTCCCAGGTCACCTGCAGCAGCCGCACCCTGTAGCTTGCGTCGGTCAGCAGGTTGAAGATCCGGTAGGCCGCGTATTCCTCGCGGACGTCGTAGCGTTCGGCGCCTTCCCGATCGCAATGGCTGACGAATTTCAGTTGCCGCTGGCCTTCGAACACGGAATCCCGCGTGTCGTCGCCAACGAACGTAATGCGCAGCGGGGGGAAGTCGCACAGGCGGAGGCGGCTGTTGCCGCGCGCCCGGAGCGTCACGGCGTGCTCGCGGCCCTGCGCGCGCAGCGTGAAGCCGATTTCCGGGCGCTCCTCGCGCTGCTCGAGCAGGGGCTGCAGCGGACCGGAGAGCTCGAGCTTTAGCAGCGAGTCGTCGGCGAACAGGGCACCGGGCAGAGCCATGGCCGCCGGGGCCGGCAGCCACGCAAGCGCCGCGATGCCGAAGAGCGCCGGCCAGCCGCGGCGGCGGCAGGAGCGGCCGGACCGTGTGCGTATCGTCCTAGCGGCGCCTCGGCGCCTGGGGTTGCCAGCGGCAACCTGCCGCCGGGAGAAGCGAACCGCGGTAGCCTTGACGGCGTTCAGCGGGCGGCCGGTATCTGCGCGGTCAGGACGCGCAGCCGTTCGACGCGGATGGCGATGTCCTCTTCGAGCTGTTCGATCTCGTCGAGGATTTCCTCGGCGAGCGTCTCCTTGCGACTTTTCCTGCCGAGGATGTCCTTCAACTCACCCACGGCGTCGAGCAGCGTCGGGTGCATCTTGAGCCTGCTCGACGGCTGCTCGTCCGGCGGGCATTCCGGTACGCGCGGAAACTTGTAGGTGCGACTGCTCGGCAGGCACGAGTCTTTCGGCCGGTCATAGTTGATCCGCAGGACGTCGACGAGATTCATGCTCGTGATGTAGTAGTTGGCGATCTGTTTGGTCGCCGTCACACCCATGCGCGACAGCGTGGGATACGGCTGCTCGTCGGAATTGCTCATCGCAGCGGGTCCTCGGGTCAGTAGCGCTGCCAGCGCCCGTCGCGGGCGGCGCACGAACGCGATACTGCCACGCTTTGACAACGCTGTCACATCCTGCGCAACAGGGTGGCCGGGATAGCCTCAAGCAGCGTGCCGGGTACCTTCAAAGCCTGGGGGAACTGCTGCCGGGCACAGGACGCGCCGGGCGGGTATTTCCTGAATTCTACGCTCCTGTTGCGCGACATGTAAGCTGCCGCCCGGCCGCGGCCCTTGCTAGTATTGATAGCGGGAAGACACCCCTCTGTTCTCCACGGAGGCACCGACAATCCGGGTTCCCGACCACAGCGTCCCGCTGATTCTCTTCCGGCTCGTCGCCGGACATCCCGAAAACCGACGCACGACCGAACGACCGGCCCGACGGCGGGCCGGACACCAACGCGCGGGCCGCCGTCGCCCCGCCTGCGCCGACAGGAGAGAAACCCGAATGGATAACGAACCGAAACGCAGGCAACACCGCTCCGAGGCGGGCCGGCAGTTCATTGACGGCCTGCGCCGCAGCCTGGCCGAGGACGACCCGTGGCTGGCGGGCTGGCTGCAGGGCATGGACGGCCTCGACCTCGTCGTCGCGGCCACGAGCTTCGCCGCGGAGCGGCACGCCGGCCAGCGCCGCAAGGACGCCGCCGGCACGCCCTACATCAACCACCCGATCGCCGTGCTCGACCTGCTCCGGCAGGTGGGCGACGTCAGCGACGCGAATATCCTCGCCGCCGGCCTGCTGCACGACACGGTAGAGGATACTGCAACCACGGCCGAGGAACTCGAGGAGCGCTTCGGCCCGAAGATCGCCAGCCTGGTCATGGAAGTGACGGACGACAAGTCGCTGCCCAAGCAGGCCCGCAAGCGCCTGCAGGTCGTCAAGGCGCCGCGGCTTTCGACCGGGGCGCGGCAGGTCAAGCTCGCGGACAAGATCGCGAACCTGTCCGACCTGCTCGACGCGCCGCCGGCTGACTGGGACAACGAACGGATGCAGGCCTACGCGCGCTGGTCGAAAGAGGTCGTCGAGGGCTGCCGCGCGGCGAGCGTGCCGCTCGCGCGGCGCTTCGACGCGGTGTACGAACGCGCGGAAGAAGTCCTGGGCATGTGAAATCCGTCGCGCCTGCCGGCCTCGCCGGGGGCGCGGTCGCCGGTCAGGGCCTAAACTCCGCGGTGGCGGACTGCTCGTCTTCGCCGCCACCGTCATCGTTCGGCCCCAGTACGAATTCCGTCACACCGCCGCCGTCGAAGGCGAGCACAGCGACGTCATAGCCCCAGGCGAAATCGTCGTCGCTGTTCTTGTCGTGGTAGCTCAGCCCCGCGTTCCAGGTCACCGTTCCCGACGAGGGATCGTAGACCGTGTTGCGAAGGAACAGCGCCGTACGGTCAATGTGATGGTCGTCGTCGTCGAAGTTGAATGTCCAGCCCTGCGGCAATACCACGGCATCGTCGAAGCCTTGCAGTGCGGTACTGACGACCGAGCCGTTGTGAGAGTCGGAACCGCCGCCGTCCGTGCCGGTAGAGCTGACCGAGGTGACGCCTCCGCCGTTGAACGCGATCACGAGGAACTGGTAGCGCCAGTCGTAGTCGTCGTCGCTGTTCTTGTCGGAGTAGCGGGCGTTAGCAGTCCAGCTGACGGTGCCGGCCGTGGAATCGTAGGTAATTCCGGTCAGTCGCAGGATCATGCGATCGATATGATGATCGTCGTCGTCGAAATCGAAAGTCCAGCCGCGCAGCACCACGGTCGCGTTGCTGAAGCCGACCAGGCGCGCATCGGTCACGCTCCGGACGTCCGTATCGGCGCCGCCGTCGTCGCCCATCAGCGGCGTCTCGCCGCCGAGGAAGAATGCATCCGGCATGGCCAGGATCGCGTGGTTGACCTCCCACGCATAGTCGTCATCGTTGTTCTTGTCATCGTAGGCCACCAGCGTGCGCCAGCTGATGGTCGCCGAGCTCGCGTCGAACACGTCGTCCACGATTCGCAGCGAGTGGCGATCGATATGGTGATCGTTGTCGGCAAAGTCAAATGACCAGCCTATTGGTACGACCGCCAGCGTTCCGCCGAACTGGTCGATGGATATGCGCCAGACCCCCCGCCCGACCGATGCGACGTAAATGTTTATTCGCGTACCGGTGGGTTCATGATCGAAATAGGCTTTCAGGGGCCGCGGGATGTGCGGGGTGCCCGTCCGACCCGGGGAAACCGGATCCGTGACGAGCTGCCAGGTGGCCCCGGCGTCTGTGCTGAGAAACACGCCGGCATCGATGGCGCCGGCTACCATGACGTTAGGGTCGGCAGGACTGATTCCGACCATGCTGGGCTGGTCGTAACCGCCAAAGCCCTGGCCCCGAGTCGGCCCGCGCACCGTTCGCATCATGTACGCTCCGCCGCCTGTCATCAGGTTGTCGAGTTGTGGCATGGGGTTCCAGTTGGCGCCACCGTCGGTGGTCATGACCATCGCCACGTTGCCGCCGCCGAGGTCCGAGGCGATCAGTGTATTCGGGTCGTTCGGATCCACGGCATAGATGCCGAAGTTGCTGGTACCGCGACGGAATATCTGCTGCCAGGCCCCGCCCGCCGCGGTTCCCGTATAACTCCAGAGTGATCCGCCGGCGTTGCCGATGCAACCGCCGCTCTTCACGAAGAAAGTCGGCGTTCCGCCCGCGTTCGCAACCTGTATACCGCAGGCATTCGCGGGCGTCGTTGCCGCGCCCAGCTGTGTCCAAGCAACCGCCGTCGCGTTGATGTTCTGCGTGACGAACACGCCGGCGTTCGTGACCAGCGCGTAGGCACCGGCGCCGAAATTCGCGATCATGTCCACGTCGTTGAAGCTCGGAATGACACCGGCGGGGTAATTGCCGGCGGCGAGATTGGTCGTGGCGCCGGTGGCGGTCGTACGAATCGCCAGCTGGTTGAAGCGAGTTCCGGGCGGGTTCGGTGGTACGTTGAAGCAGCAGGCCGTGCGCACCGACTGCGCGGTCTCCGCGGCGACGTCGAAGACGTCGCAGCAGGCGTAGTTGGTCCAGTCCGGATCGTTCACGGGCGCATCCGGGGCACCGAACGTGCCGGTATCCTGCTGGCCGATATAGATATCCTCGGAGGCGGCACCGCTCTGCTGCGCGCCCTCGATGTCGTACAGCCACATCGCATGCGGCGTCACGGTCGGCTGCTCCCAGTTCGGCGTATGGCAGCCGGGACTGGTGCCGACGGTTTCCAGGTAAACCCCGCCATCGTTCGAGAAGAGCATCGGGCAGGCATCGACGGCGACCTGCGAATCGAAAACGATGTCGCCGACATCGACGTGACTGTTGGTCGTCTCCGTCGTCCAGGCAGCCATGCCCGGGCAGCGTTGGGCGCCGCCGGGCGCCGCCGGGGTCGGGGTCGTACAGGCCGCCCGGAACAGGTTGATGTCGCCGGACCACAAGTCGAAGGCGTTCCCCGCCCGGTCGTTGGTCGCGACGAACGGCACGCGACCCTGGTTGCCGGGAAACACCCCGTAGTTCGTCCAGGTAGCGCCGCCGTCATTGGACTCGCGCGCGTTGGTACCGTCCGCGATGAAGATCACGTAGGGCTCGTCGGGAGAGATCGCCAGCGAACAACGGCCGCCGGCCGGTCGCGGGAAGCCCGCTGCCGTTGTCCAGGTGACGCCGCCGTCGACCGAGCGCAGGTGCCCGTCCGTGCCACAGACATCGACGGTACCGCCATTGTGCGCGACCACGTCGAAGATATCGTCGGCGAGATTTGCCGGCGTCGGATCGATGAAGCGCCAGGTGACGCCGCTGTCCGTCGATACGGCCAGACCGCAGTTGGTGCCGATCCAGACCGTGTTGGGTACCGCTGGATCGATGGAGATACCGAAGGCCGAGGGCTCGTTGCGCCTCGCGGCCAGCACGCATGACCCGGCCGGCGGCGTAGCCGTCGCCGGCCGGGTCCAGGTTACGCCACCGTCGGTGCTGACACTGATGCCGGCACGACTGTTTACCCGGCCGTCGAAATAGCTGGTTGCGAAAATCGTCGCCGGCGTCGTCGGATGCACCTCGACGTCCCAGGTTGCCTGCGGTACGTGCCCCGGCAGCGGGGCCCAGTTCTGCCCCGCGTCGGTGGTCTGCCAGAGGCCGCCCCATTCACTGGCGGCGAAGAAGGTCGTGTTGTTGTTCGGGTGTGATGCAAGACCGTTGACACGCCCGCCGGATGCGCCGTTCGGGTTCGTTGCATCGAGGGAAGAGTTGTCCGGGCCGATATCGCTGACGATGAACTGCGCCGTCGCCGGAAACGCGAACAGACTCGCGACTATCGCCAATACGGCGCGTCCCAATGCGGCACGTCGTGCGAACAGGATTGAATAGGTCATGGCATCGCTCCGGGTGATCGCTTACCGGTCGTCTTGCTGCTCGGGGGAGTCGCTTTTCGGCTGAACGCGCTGGCTCTCGTCGACGAAATCGACCGGGCAGACGGCCGCCATGCAATAGGTCGCCGCGCTCGTCAGCCAGCCATGCGCGGTGCGCTGGGCCGCGCGCCAGAAGTAGGCGATACCGGGCTGCAGATCCCGCAGGACGAGTGTGTTCGCTTCGCCCCGCCGGCGCGCTTCCTGCCGCTCGACCACCGCAAGCCGGAATGCAAGCTCGTCCTCCAGTTCGGGCAGGTGGATGACCGGCTGGAGCGAGTCGGCGACTGCCTGCTTCTGTACCGGCTCGTCACAGTAGCTCGCGTAGGCGAGCTCATCGAAGCCAGTCTTGTAGACAGTCACGTCGATGCGACTGTCGCCGGGGCGCCCGCGCGCGTCGTCCGTCCAGGTAATCCTCATGAAACTCGAACGTGGCGCCGTGTCGGGCTGGCAGTAGGCTTCGCAGGTGATTTTCGTGCGCATCGGCCCGACCGGGTCGATGTTGCGGGCGCAGGCGGAGCCGTCCACGGGCGGTACGTCGGGCGGAACGGGCGGCTCGACGTCGCCGATATCGGTAACGGCGCAACCGGCGACGGCGAGGGTCGCAAGCGCCAGGCAGAGTGGCTTCATCGGAGTCTCCCGCTGATTGCATGTCTTCCGCTAAAAGGTATAGCGGCAATCGGGAGAGAATTCCCTCATTTGGCACGAAAACCCTGCCCGGTGCACAGGCGACACACGACCGTGCCGGCAGGCCGGCGCAGTGCGAGCGCCGGACACGCGCGAGCGGCCGAGGGGGCAGCCTGTCAGCCGTCCGCGGGTTTTGCCTTCCCTTGCGCCGACCGGTTCACCGACAGCCCGGCCGTCAGCACGAAGCGCATCGCGTCCTCCGCGCGCATCTCGAGCGGCTCGAGCCGCGCGCGCGGCAGGAACAGCGTGTAGCCGCCCACCTGGTAGCTCATCGGCAGGAACACGGCGACCTCGTCTGCGCCGGCGAGCTTCGGGAACTTCGAAAAATCCTCGCGCGTGACGAAACCCATCAGTTTCATCGCCGGCTGCTCGAACTCGACCAGCACGACCCGGTTGAAGCGCTTGCCGCTGTCGCCGGACACGAAGTTCATGAAGTCCTGCACCGCGCCGTAGACGGTTTTGATCAGCGGAATGCGATTCAGCAGGCCGTCCCAGGCGCCGATGAACTTGCGGAACAGCCAGGCCTTGGCCAGCAGTCCGACGGCGAAGGTCAGCGCGATGCCGAGCAGGATGCCGAGACCGGGGAAGTACAGCCACTCGGCGAAGACCGCCTTGTAAAGCCCGCCGAGCAGGGTTTCGAACGAGGTGCCGACCCACCAGACGACCCAGATCGTCACGACGGCAGGCAGCACGATGGCCAGGCCGGTCAGGAATACATTGCGCAGATCGCGAATGGTCATGGTAACGCCGCTCTCCGGTAGACGTGGAGAGTGAAGCTACATCATCGGGCGCGCGGACGACAGCGCGGCCTCCCCGCCGCGGCTAGCCCCAGAGGTGGCGGTCTTTCTCGATCACCTGCGAGGGCTCGCCGACGATCAGCGGGTCCGGGCCCTGCAGCACCTGCTCGTCCCGGCCCGGGTAGTCGAGGTGCGACAGGAAATGCTGCATGCAGTTCAGGCGGGCGCGGCGCTTGTCGTCGGACTTGATCACGGTCCAGGGCGCGTCGGCGGTGTCGGTGTAGAAGAACATCGCCTCCTTCGCCTGAGTGTACTCGATCCACTTGTCCTGCGATTCGCGGTCGATCGGGCTCAGTTTCCACTGTTTCAGCGGGTCGTCCTTGCGCGCCGCGAAGCGGCGCTGCTGTTCTTCCTGCGTCACTGAGAACCAGTACTTGAACAGGCGGATGCCGGACCGGGTCAGCATGCGCTCGAGGTCCGGCACCTGGCGCATGAACTCGAGGTACTCGAGTGACGAGCAGAAACCCATGACCCGCTCGACGCCGGCACGGTTGTACCAGGAGCGATCGAAGAAGACCATTTCGCCCTTGGTCGGCAGGTGCTCGATGTAGCGCTGAAAATACCACTGGCCGAGCTCGTGCTCGGTCGGCTTTTCGAGAGCGACGACCCGCGCCGCGCGCGGGTTCAGGTGCTCCATGAAACGCTTGATCGTGCCGCCCTTGCCCGCCGCGTCGCGGCCCTCGAACAGCACCACGATACGCTGCCCCGTCTGCTTGACCCAGTTCTGCACCTTCAGGAGCTCGACCTGGAGCTCCTTCTTGTGCTCCTCGTAGGCCTTGGCCCGGATCTTCGTCCGGTAGGGATAACGGCCTTCCCGGAACAGGTCGCGGATTTTCTCCGGGTTGTTCCGAATCTCGCCGTACAGCCGGGTCGGGTGTACCGGCGACGTGCCAGTACTGTCGGCCGGCATCGCGATATCGGGAGCAGCACTGTTATCCACGCCCGTGACGTCTTGCCTGTCCTTGCTCATTTGCACCACCCGCAAAACTTTGCCGCAGTGTCCGCGCAATGGCGCTGGCCGACCATACGTAGTCGCCGAAATACGCCGCGGGCGGCCGAAGACTGGAGCGGGCGGCAGCGGCGCCGCCGGGCGTTGCGCAAAAGCGCTGATCACAATTTCGCCAGGCCTTCCGGCCGGAAAAAAAATTCAGCCACTTGCGGGCCTCCGCACAAGAATTTTTGACGCGCGAATTTTTCGGAGTAGTTTTGGATCTCCCCTGGTTTTCCGCCTCGCACGCCGCTGCCGCCCGGCAGCGCGACGGTTGGCTGTTGCCCGGCGCAGGCTGACCGGGGCGTATCACGACGACAGGCCAGGCGCACCGGGAGGTACATCGAGCGTGAAAGTGCCAGACATCAAGAACGACAAGGACCTGTACCGGGCCATCAGCGAATACTCGAGCCGCGTGTGGGAATGGCGCGGCCACCTCGACGAGGACTATGAGCAGGAACCGACGCCGGACGAGTTCATCAACATGCTGAAGGAGCGCATCCGCTGGGTGCGCGAGCACACGTCGGCGATCAATCGCTACCTGCTGAAACGCAACCGGGCGTCCTGGTACCGGGTCATCGAGGGCGACGGGAAAGGCCAGGCACGCTGACACCGTGCGGCGCGCGTCGTCGGCGCACGGGGCGTCGCCAGCCTGTCAGCGTGCCTCTCCTACTCGGCCGGCACCACCTCGACGCGCGAACTCGCCTCCACGTCCTTCGTGCGCAGCACCAGCGGCAGCGCCTCGTTGACGAGCCAGTACGGCAGCAGGTTCGCGTAATACGGGTTGCCGGCGAACGGCACGCCGCTCGTCCCGCCGGCCCAGATCGACTCGGCCCCGCTCATGAACGGCGCGCGCGGCTCGGCGACGTAGCGGCGCACCGGTCCGCCGCCGAACATGAACTCGTTGACGCTGTCGGCGCGCGCGCTGTGCGAGGACGCGTCGACGACGTTGAAGCCGCCGTCGGTCGGGATACCGGGCAGGCCCGGCACCGGCTGCGGGAACAGTTCCGGCGGCTGCGCCGGCACGCTGAAGGCGCCGATGAACGGGTGGTCGAAAACGATGCGGTGCAGCTTGCCCCAACGGTAGTCGCGCTGGTCGGACGAGTACGCGTACGCAGGCGCAAACGCGTCGCCGGCCAGCAGGTCGAGCGCCGAGCGCAGCGCGGCCAGCAGCTTGTAGTCGCGCTGGTCGACCGGGTCGCTTATGCCGGGCACGGCGAAGAAATTGACGACGCCGCTGCCGCCGTTCGTGCGCAGCAGGTGCTGCAGCGCGGTCACGGCCATCGTGCTGCCCGGCGTCGGCAGCCCGGCGAGCGGTTCGTCGACGAAGGAACGCACGGCCTGGCCGCGCCAGACGCTGTAGATCGTTGCAGCGATGCTGTTGCGGATCTCGCCCTTGTCCGGCTCCGGCAGCAGCGATGGATCCGGCACCACCGGGTCGCCCGCGTCGTAGCCGGCCTGGATGCCGGTCGGGGTC
The DNA here is from genome assembly GCA_937925605.1 of uncultured Woeseia sp. Taxonomy (GTDB): domain Bacteria; phylum Pseudomonadota; class Gammaproteobacteria; order Steroidobacterales; family Woeseiaceae; genus Woeseia. The sequence continues at coordinate 14,861 of CALALV010000038.1, read as the reverse complement.
GTGTAGTCCCAGCGCGCGAGGCGCTTGACGGCCTCGGTCAGTTCAGCGTCCGCCGCGAGCGCGGCGAGCATGTCGGGTGCGCCAGGCTCGTTCGCGTTTTTCAATGCCGCAACGATGTACGGCACGAAGAAGCGCGCATCGAGCAGCGACACGTCCGCCTGGATCTTCTGCAGGTCGCGCTTCGACAGCACGCCCTCTTTGGCGAGGCCGTCACGCACGCGCAGCGTGATCGTGCCGGCGCGGAAGCCGCCGGCGTAGCCGGGATTCAGGTAATAGATGCCGCCGCCGAAGCGCAGCTGGTTCAGCGGGTCGTTGTCGAGCACGGTGCCGGCCGGGTCGTTGTTCGCATTGACGAACCAGCCCATCGGCGGGTTGACCGTGTGCGGCAGCTCGTCCTGGCGCAGGACCTCGTAGGGCACGGCCTGCCCCGGCTGCGGGTTTTCGACCGGCAGCCACTCGTGTGCGCCCGACGTGCCGTCGCGGATGAACCACGGCGGCACCGGCGCGTTCGGGTCGAAGAGGCCGGGAATGCTGCCCGGCGCGACCGTGCCCTGCTGCAGGTCGGTACGAATCGGCATTTCGCCGCTCGCGAAGTACGCGAGGTTGCCGGCGATGTCGGCATAGATCCAGTTCTGCGAGCCGAAGTCGAACAGCGCGAGACCGTGGCGGAAGTCGTCGAGGTTGCGCGACTCGTTCCAGAGTCGGAACGTGTCGAGCTCGCGGGTCGCGCTGAAGCCGGTGTACTGCACGCTGAGCGCCGGGATCACCGCGCCGGGCGCCGGCGCGCCGAGCAGCGCGAGGATCCGGCCGTCGTTGCGGCGCGGGACGAGGATCGTCTCGGCCGGGACGCCGTTGCCGGGCCGCGCCTGTGCGAGGAAGCCGCCGGCGTTGAAGAAGAACGCTTCCGGGATGCGTTCGACGGGTTCCGGGTTGCCCTGGAACAGCGTCGCGACCGGCACGCCGTTCTCGTCGAACACGAGCAGCTCGGCGAAGGTGTCGGTCACGTCCATCGGGTTCGTCGTGGCGCCCCAGTGCACGTGCCGGTTGTGACCGAGCACGACGAAGGCGACGCCGGGGAACGTGGAACCGAACGCGTTGAAGCCCGGTGCCTCGAGGCCCATCGGGTAGAAGGTCGACGGCGTGTTCAGCGACAGGTGCGGGTCGTTGGCCATGATCGGCACGCCGTTCGCGGAAGCCGTCGGCGTCACGCCCCACTCGTTCGAGCCGATCGTGCCGTCGGCGTCGAGGCGCTCGCGGATGAACGGCGAGGCGCGCAGCGCGCTGCCCGCCTGCGCGGCCAGGCGCTGCAGCACGTCGGAGGGCGGCGCGGAACCCGCAACGGCCGTGACTGCGCCGCCGGCGGCTGCAGGAACAGCGGCGTTCGTCCCGTCAGCGGCGAGCGTCGCGGCTTCCGTTGCCAGCCCGGATACGCCCGCCGGCGGCGGGCAGGCCTCCGGGTTCGGCGCGCCGGGCACCGGGATGAACGGGTAGGCGCCGGTCGCGTCCGGCACCGTCGAGGCGCAGTCGAAAGGCTGCGCGCGGAACACGTCCTGCGTGAACACGAGCGCGCCGGCGGGGCCGAGCGCCGTGACGTACGCGAGGAAATCCTCGGTCGCGCCGGTGTCAAGGTCGAAGGACAGGCTGAACGCGATCGCCTTGCCGATCACGATGCTGTCGACGATGTCCCACGGGCGGAAATCCGTGCGCTCGGTGAAACCGAGCGCCGCGTATTCCGGCGGCAGGCCGGGTCCGTACGCGACCCAGTCGTTGACGCCGCGCGCGTAGGCCTCGAGCGCGGCGAGCGTTGTCCCGGACAGTACCGCGGCCGAGCGCTCCGCGGCGCGCCGCAGGCCGATCGTGCGCGACTGCACGTCGCCGCCGAGCGCCGACGGACCGAACAGCTCGGCCAGCGTGCCGCTCGGTTGCCGGCGCGTCAGGTCCATCTGGAACAGCCGGTCCTCGGCGTGCACCCAGCCCTGCAGGTAGAAAAGGTCCGTCCGGTTCTGCGCGCGAATGTGCGCAATGCCCTCGGCGTCGCGGACGATTTCGGCATTGGCCTCCAGACCGGGGAGCGCCAGCGGTTCCGCGCTGGCCGTCCGGCCCACGGTCGTGCAGGCCAAGAGAACGGCGCAGACGAGCGCCACGATCCGGTTCGTATTCATGCTGTATCCCCCTGCTGCGGGAGGCGCGTACACGCCTCGCGATGGTCGCGCCGCGTCGCATGCCGGCTGCATGGATGCCGGGCGGAACAGCGGAAGGCGGTGCCAGCGACCGGGTCGCGCGTCCCGGCACCGTCGCGCATGGACCGCTTTGCCTGCGGCTTCTTTTGCTCCTGACGATAGCACGAAGTGCCCCGCGTGCAAGCCGCTGCAGGCCCGCAGGCCGCGCGGCAACTACGTATTAACAGGCTGGCGGGGCGCGCGTACCGTGATCCGGGTGCAGGCAGGAGAAAGCAACGTGACGACCGCCACCGACATTCGCCGACTGGTCGAAATCCCGGTCGACGCGCCGGTCTGGGACCGCTTCTTCTGCGTTGCGCCGCTGGTGCTGATCGGCACGCGCAACGCCGATGGCGGCGTCGATCTTGCGCCGAAGCACATGGTCACGCCGCTTGGCTGGCAGAACTACTTCGCGTTCGTCTGCTCGCCGTCGCACTCGACCTGCAAGAACATTCGCCGCACCGGCGAGTTCACGGTCAGCTACCCGAAGCCGGACCAGTTGCTGTACACGGCGCTGGCCGCCTCGCCCCGCGAGGCCACGGGCGAAAAACCGGTGCTCGACTTCTTTTCGACCTTTCCGGCCACGCAGATCGACGCCGACTTCATCGACGAGGCCTACCTGTACTTCGAGTGCCGCCTGCTGAAGGAGGTCGGGGGCTTCGGCGAGAACTGCCTGCTGGCCGGCGAGATCATCGCGGCGCGTTCGGACCCCGAGTACCTGCGCTCGCGCGAGATCGACGACCAGGAACTGATCCACGAGGCGCCGCTGTTCGCCTACCTCGCACCCGGCCGCTTCGCGGAGATAGAGGACTCGGCGGCGTTTCCATTCCCCGCCAACATGAAAAAGTAGCCGGCGATGGCGGCCGCGACGGCACAGCGCGTACTCGAATTCATTCGCGGCCAGGAAAAGTTCTTTCTCGACCTGCTGCGCAAGCTCGTCGAGGCCGAGTCGCCTTCCTTGCAGCCCGCCAGCCACGAACCGGTCCGGCGCGCGCTGGAGAGCGCACTGGGCGAGCAGGACTTTCTGCTGCGCGAACTCGGCACGGGCCCGCTGCACCTGTTCGGGCGCCCCCGGCAGCGTCGGCGCAACGCGCCGCTGCAACTCCTGGTCGGGCACTTCGACACGGTCTGGCCCGTGGGCACGACCGCCGAGCGGCCTTTCACCGTGGAGGGCAACGTCATCCGCGGCCCGGGGGTGTTCGACATGAAGGGTGGGCTCGCGCAACTCGTGTTGGCTTTGAAGGCCCTGCGTGAACTCGACCTGCAGCCCGGCATCACGCCGGTCCTGTTCGTGAATGCCGACGAGGAGATCGGCAGCCGCAGCTCGACGCGCTACGTGCGACTGCTGGCGCGACACGCGTGCCGGGCGCTCGTGCTCGAGCCGTCGATGGGCGAGGCAGGCGATCTCAAGACCGAGCGCAAGGGCATCGGGCGCTTCACGGTCACGGTGCACGGCAAGGCCGCGCACGCGGGGCTGGACCCGGAAGCCGGCGCCAGCGCGATCCTCGAGCTGTCGCACGTCATCCAGAAGCTGTTCGCGATGAACGACGCCGAGCGCGGCATCACGATCAACGTCGGCACCGTGGACGGAGGCGTGCAGCCCAACGTCATCGCCGCGCACAGCTCTGCCGTCATTGACGTGCGGGTCCCGACGATTGCCGAGGGCCGCCGCATCGAGCACGCGATCCATGCACTGCAGCCGACCGTGCCCGGCGTGCGCCTGCGCATCGAGGGCGCCATCGGCCGGCCGTCGATGGAATCGACGCCGCGCAACCAGGCCCTGTGGCGGCAGACGCAGGCGCTCGGGAGCGAACTGGGACTCGAGTTCGGCCAGGTGCGCGTCGGCGGTGGCTCCGACGGCAACACGACCAGCCAGTACACGGCTACGCTGGACGGCCTGGGCGCCGTCGGCCACGGCGCGCACGCGACCCACGAGTTTCTCTACCTCGACCGGACGTTGGACCGCGCGGCGCTGCTCGCCATGCTGCTGCTCGCGCCCGCCGCACCGGACGAGGCTCGCCGGGAGTCGGCGTGAACGCCCCGCTCATCGCGTCGCTCGGGCGTATCGCGGACCTCGCGGAGGTGCCGTGGGACGTCGAGGCGCTCGGGCAGGCCGACTGGGCGACCGGCGACTACGTCGTGGCGCGGGTCGTCGGGGCACCGTCCGCGCTCTATCACATCGAGGACTGCAGCGGCGAGATGATCGACGTGCGCGAGGGCCGCCAGGTCGTCGGCGCCCTCGGCGTGCGCGCCGCGACGCTGGAGGGCGTGGGCAGCTGGCGCGAGGTCGAAGGCGGACGCCTGCACGCCCTGACCAGCGCCGGCCTGTTCGGCACTTTCACGTCGATGTCCGCGCTGTTGCCGAAACCGCTGACGCTCGACTACGTCGGCCACGTGCGCCGCGGCGGCAGGACCGTGCGCATGCGTGACTTCGCCATCACCGGCGGCGGCGCGACCTTCGACGTGCCCGTCATCCTGATCGTCGGCACGTCGATGTCCGCCGGCAAGACCGTCACCGGCGCGCTGGTCTGCCGGCTGCTGGCGGAAGCGGGTCTGCGCGTGATCGGCGCCAAGTTCACGGGCGCCGGCCGCTACCGCGACATCCTCGAGTACCGCAAGGCCGGCGCGTTCGAGTGCTACGACTTCGTCGACGCCGGACTACCTTCGACGGTGGTCAGCGAGGAGCGATTTTTCGCGGCGCTGCGTCCGCTGCTCGGGCACATTGCTGCGCGCCGGCCGGACTACGTGGTAGCGGAAGCCGGCGCGTCGCCGCTGGAGCCGTACAACGGCGCGGCGCTGGTCGCGGAACTGGGCGAACGCGTCTGCTGCCGGATCCTGGCGGCGTCGGACCCGTACGCGGTCGTCGGCGTGCAGCAGGCATTCGGCTTCGAGCCGGACCTCGTGACGGGACCGGCGACCAATACGACTGCCGCCATCGAGCTGGTCGGTAAACTGACCGGGCTGCCGGCCATCAACGTGCTGGGCGACCTGGCCGACGAGGCCATGAAAGGCTTTCTCGAGACCCGGCTCGAACGGCCGCTGGCCCCCAGGCCTGCCGGGGCGCGCGGCCGCTCGACGGCCTGACTATCCGGAGCGCGCGACCGCGCCCGCCGGGCAAGCGCCGCTCAGTTCGTGTCGCTCTGGGTCCAGAGGGTCCGCACCGGGCGGTTGTTGAAGCCGGGATCGAAGCACTCGACACCCACGCAGCCGATCGGCGGCGTTGCGCACTCCGAGCCTTCGCAATCGGGGTCGTCCGGCGAGGGGAACAGGAAGGACGGCTTCGGTGCAATGCCGCCCTGCTCCAGCTCGGTCACGCGCGACTCGTCGATAGCTTCCTTGTCGTCGGGGTCAAGGGTCGAGAGATCGACTACCGGGTTACCGTTCCTGATGTCTACCTTGTACAGGCGATTGATCGAGGTTCCGGCCAGGCAGGGATCGTCCGTGTTCAACTGCGGTTCGAAGCTCACGAAGTAGACCGCATTGTCGAAGGTCTGGGATTCGGAGAACACCTTCTGGCCTTTCGGCAGCTCGAGTTTCCAGCCACGGTCGCCAGCGCCGATTTCCACGCTGAGTTCGCCCTGCACGTCGACGAGATCGTCGGCCTCGACCACCAGGTAGGTATCGTATTCGGTCTGCGTCAGTGACCTGAATACGTCCGGGTCTCGCAGGGAGAAGAAGTGGTCCTTGGGTTTGTTGTCGAGCGGATGCGAGCGATAGCCGCTGCCGACGCTGACCGACAGGAAACGCCGGCTCAGCGCCTCATCGTAGAAAATGGCGATGTCCGGGGCGGCATAGAATCGAACGTCGTCCGGGCCGCCGTTGCCTTCCTGCCCGAGCCGGGCGATGACGCCGCCGGTGATCTGCGGCCCGGCGCCGGCGCCGTTGCCGACGTCGAAGCGCCAGACCTGGCCACCGATGTCGATGGCATACATGCGGTCCGCGATGCCGTCGCCTGACAGGTCGAGCACGCGAACGCGGCTCGGGATTGCCCGGGTCATCCGGCTGTCAACGAGGTCGGCGCCGGTGTCGCGACCGGCCCGCCACAGTTCGTCGCCGGTATGCAGATCGACGATGTGGATGCCGGCGGCCTCGCCGTCAGCCAATTCGGGCCAGGCGGCCTGGTCGTGCACGGTGTCGTAGCCGCCGCCGAAGACCAGCACGGCCTTGTCGGAGTTCACGCCGGGCAGCTCCATCCTGGCCAGCGAGGCCGGCGACCAGCTCTGGCCCATGTTCGTGTAGGAACGCACCCACTTGACCTGCGGGCTGTTCTTGTTCGTCACGTCGAGCGCGTAGTAGAAATCGCCGCCGCGCCGCATGCCGAATATCAGGTAGACGAAGTCGGTTCCCGGCTCGATCGTGCCGTTCTTGTTGCGATCGGCGACGACCGGAACGATGTCGCCATCAATGCCGTAATGCTTGTAGTTGACCGTGGTGTCGTGGAACAGGTCGCCCAGTTCCCCGAGCATTTCCTGCGGAATGAACGACCACAATTCGCGCCCCGTGGTGCCGTCGATCGCGTGCAGGTAGCCGTCGTTGGTCGCGGTGTAGACCACCACTTCCGGCGTCCCGCTGTTGGCGCTGTACATGATGGCCGCGGGCTGGGAGTGCAGTGTATCGCCCATGTCCCTGCGCACCATCGTGTTCGGGTCGTTGTCGACGTCGGCCACGTCCACGCCGCGGATCCACTGGATCATGTCGTAGACGCTGGGATCGTTCTGGGTCCCGTTCAATCCGAAAGTCTCGTGGGTGAATGCCGCGGCGTTCGACGGCGAGATCGCGTTGCTGGCGGCCGTCAGGCTGTTCCCGTTCAGGTTGGTGTAGACCAGCCGGTCGGCCGGATCCGGCAGCTGCGCTGCGGCGCCACCGGCCGAGACGGCGGCACCGTCGGGCTTCGTTCCCTCGGTCCAGAAGCTGTGCGCAGAATCCGCAAAGAAGCCCGTGTCCGGGTCGACCGCGTTGTTACCGTTCTTGTCGACGACCTGCCCGCCCTGGATCCGGTACTTCTTGAGGTTGCCCGGCCAGTGCATCTTGTTTTTGGCGCGGAACACCGAGATGTAGAGGTCGTTCAGGTTCTGCGTGCGATTGAACGCGTTCACGGAGACTGCAGGCACCGTGAACGAGATGTCACGATCGAAGATGTTCGTAATGATCTCGGTCAGTGCCTTGGTCAGCGATGCGGTGTCGCTCGCCAGGTAATACTCGCCGCCGCCTTCCTTCGCGGTGTCTTCCAGGATATCGAGATCGACCGTGAATCCGATCGTGTAGGTGGTGACCGTCTGGTCCCCCTCCACGGACGGATTGATGTCGACCTCGTGCAGGTACTTCGCGATATCGTCGAGGCAGCTGCCATCCTCGTTACCGCCCTTGCAGTTCGAGGACCCGATCTCGTCGCTCCAGCCCGGCAGGGAGCCGACTCGGTTCCAGGCGTCGACGTCCTGGGTCGGCTCGCCGTCCGTCAGCAGTACGTTGAAGTTCTTGGCGCAGGCAAGCGTTGCCGGCTCGTTGTAGGAGTAGCCCGACACCGACCCGCCCGAGTAGTGCGTCGTGTAGGCGTCGGTATCGGTGATGTTCGTGCCGTAGCGCGGGGCGGCGCCACGCCAGTACAGCGCTGCCTCGTACATCGTTTCAGACAAGGGTGTCCAGCCGTTTGCAGGCAGCCCGTCGATGCGCGAAGCGACCTGGGTACGGTTGCTGTCGAGGTCCTTGACCGCGTGTATCACGGAACCGCCCTGGTCCCAGTTGAAGCGCATCAGGCCGACGTTGGCGTTGTTGATCGAGTCCAGGACGTTCTTGGTCACGGACTTGACGATGTCGATGCGCGACATCTCGACGATCGGCGAGTTGTAGTACCAGTTGAGGTAGTTGCCCGAGTAGGCCGTGATCACCTCTTCGGTGGGCGAACTGCCCCACGCGACCTCGGAGAAGGGGTTATCCGTGAACGGCGGCACCCCGGTGCCGATCATCGCGTAGACCTGGGCCGGGTCGCCGTTGCCGTGCAGGCCGGAGTCGTCCTTGCACTCGACCAGCCGGTCCCGGTCCCCTTTCAGCCGCTGCCACTTGTACTCGCTCGGCTTCTTGCCGCGGTACATCGCCATCGTGTCGCTGTACACGCCGCTTTCCGCGATAGCCGCGTTGCCGGTCGCGCAGACGAAATTCTCGGCGCTGACCCAGTCGTCGTCGTCACACTCGGGCGGTTCGTCCGAGTCCGTCCAGTAGATCCTGTCGGCGGGGCAGTCGCCGGCGTAGGTCTTCGCGCCGTTGTACGGCTCCTGCGTGCGCTCGATCGTCTGCATGCTGCCCGACGTGTCGAGGATGAACAGGATGTTCGGTTGCGCGTTCGCGCCCGCGTTCGACAGCAGCAGTTCCACGTCGTCAGCCAGCACCGGGGTGCCCGCGAGCAGAGTGAATGCAGCGGCGGCGATGGCCGCCTTGCGAGGTCTGTACCTCTCGATCATTGACTCGATTCCCTGTCGTTGTCGGAACCAGGGCCGTATCCCCGGTTCCGGCGACCCGCGTTTCCCTGGCGGCGCCGCTTGTTGTTTTTCCTGACCTTCACGACCACGGACGGTCGCGGTCAGGCGTGCCGGTAGCCAGGTGCGCTGGTCCGTGGCCTGCCCGGTCCGGCGAGCGGCGCATCGGCGCCGCGGCTGGTCTGCTGGCTGCCCGGCGGGGCGTGCACCCCCGACACTGGCCGGACAGTCGCCATTATCCGGGGTCGGCCGCGCCGGCAGAAGGAACTGGCCCACAAATTCTGCAGGTTTTCAGCCGCTTATCGCCCAGTCGCCGCCGTTCGTCAGACCGAGTGCGCGATTGGTGCCTTGGCCGGCAGGTCGCGGCGCCGCTGCCATGCTGTACCCGGCGCTGTCCGGGGCAACCGTCGCTTGGCGGCCCGGCGAAAGTCCACTCCGCCTCTGCGGTCCGCAAGTCCCGTGAGAGCCGACTACACTGCGTGCAGGAGCTGCAGTCGACTCGTTCCCGCTCCCTGGCCAGGTGGGAGAATCAACATGCAAAGACGCGAATTCTGCCAGTCAACGATCGCCGCCGCCGTCGCCGCGGCGCTGCCCGCATGCGGGCGAGGCCCGGCGAGCGCCGACGCCGGGCGGCTCGTCGACGCCATCAGCGCCGACGGCGAGGAGCTCTCGATCGAGTACGCCGCCGTGGCGGAGCTGGCCGACAGCCTCAAGGGCGCGCTGTACCTGCAGTCCGACGCCGGCTACGCCGCCGCGAAGCGGGTCTGGAACGGCATGTTCGACGCGAAATCGCCGGCGCTGATCGTGCAGTGCGTGTCGACCCGCGACGTCATCAATGCCGTCTCTTTCGCAGCCGAGCGCAACCTGCTGCTGTCGGTCAAGGGCGGCGGCCACAGCCTGCCGGGCAAGTCGACCTCGGACGGCGGCCTGATGGTCGACCTGTCGCGCATGCACGAGACCGCGGTCGATGCGGACGCGATGACGCTGACGGCGCAGGGCGGCGCGCTGCTCGGCCATATCGACGACGCGGCCACCGCGCACGAGATGATGACGACGACCGGCATCGTGTCGCACACCGGCGCCGGCGGCTTCACGCTGGGCGGCGGCTTCGGCCGCACCGATCGCAAGATGGGTCTCGCGATCGACAACCTGCTGGCGGCGATCGTCGTCACCGCGGACGGCGAGGTGATGCGCGCGAGCGCCGACGAGAACGCCGACCTGTTCTGGGGCCTGCGCGGCGGCGGCGGCAATTTCGGCATCGCAACCGAGTTCGTCTACCGGCTGCACCCGTTCAACCCGCTGGTCTACGGCGGCACGCTGGTCTACGAACTGAACCGGGACTTCCTCGACTTCTACGCCGAGCTGCACGCGAACGTCCCGGACGAAGCCAACATCGAGCCGAACCTGATCCCGGGCGAGGACGGCATCACCCGCGCGATCGTCGAGGTCACCTGGTGCGGCGACCACGCGGCCGGCGAAAAGGCGCTGGCGAAGATGCTGGACCACCCCGCCCTGCTCGACGGCAAGCTGGCGCCGTTTCCGTACCGCGACTTCCAGACCGGCGCCGACGAGTTCCTGGGCCACGGCAAGCAGTACTACCTGAAGTCGAGCTTCCTGAAGGAGATGACGCCCGACGTCATCGACGTGATCCTCGAGTACTCGGGCCGCGGCGAGGTGATCGCCTGGGCGCAGCACCTGGGCGGCGCCTCGGCGCGCGTCGCGAGCAACGCGACGGCCTTCCCGCACCGCGACGTGGCGCTCAACTTCGGCATCATGTACGTCGGCGAGGACCCCGCGCAGAACGAGACGAAGATCGCCGCGGTGCGCGAGTACTACGCGGCGATGGAACCGTACATGGCGGGCTTCTACACGAACCTGAACGAGGACGACGAGCGGCGGACCTGGGGGAACTACGGCGAGGCGTATCCGCGGCTATCGGCGCTGAAGGCGAAGTACGATCCCGGCAACCTGTTCCGGCTGAACGCGAACATCCGGCCGGCCTGACCGGGAACCTTTGCGCGCGAATGCGCATCTTCAGGGTATGGATGGCGTGAATTCAGCGGCGCCGGCGACCGCGGAAGTCGTCGACTGGACCCGGACCCGGCTGGCGGACGCGGCAATCGTCGGTCGCGTCCTCGACGGCGACTCGGCCGCGTTCGAGGGCATCATGCGTCGCTACAACCAGCGCTTGTTCCGCATCGCGCGCGGCATACTCGGTAACGATGCCGACGCGCAGGACGCGGTCCAGGAAGCGTACGTGCGAGCCTACTTCCGCCTGGCGCAATTCGAGGGACCGGCCGGGTTCGCAAGCTGGCTATCGCGCATTGTCGTCAATGAAGCGCTGGGATGGACGCGGAAGAAGTCGCTTGCCATCGATGACGATCGCGACGCCGAGGCGTTGCCGACCGCCCGGGCGGAGCGCCCGGAGGATATCGCCATGAGCAGGGACACGCGCGCACTGATCGAAGCGGCCATTGACGAGTTGCCGCGCGACTTCCGAGTCGTGTTCATGTTGCGTGCCGTCGAAGGTCTCACGGTCGAGGAAACAGCCGAGTTGCTGGACATCAAGCAAGCGACGGTTAAGACGCGCTACTTTCGTGCGAAATCGCAGCTCAAGACGCGGCTCATGGAACGGATAGGCGATGCCGTGCCGTCAAGCTTTTCTTTCGCCGGCGCGCGTTGCGACCGCATCGTTCACAGCGTGTTTGCGAAAATCGCCAGCACCAGGATCGGAGTGTCGTAACCCGCGACAGTCCGGTCGACAGCACCGGGAACCTCTCGCGGCGAAATTGCATCCTGCAGGTAGGGAATCAATTCCGCCATCCGCTCGAGGGGAATCGTCATGAACCGCATCATCCGAACCGGCGCCGTGGTCGGCGCGCTGCTTGCTCTCTTCCTCACCCCCGCCAGCGCCGACCACAGCGCCCTCTCTGCGCACGACAGCCCGTTCGTCAACGCCTTCCGCATGGTGCACGAGGGGCGCGATACATTCCGCCATGACACGTTCGGTAACGAAGATTTCTGGGGCGGCGCACTCGGCCTGCACCGCGTCATCGCAGGCGAAGCGAACGGCGGCGTCGGGCCCGGCATCAGCCCGGCGACGGCGCTGGGCGTGGGACTGAAAGTGGACGCGCAGTCGCTGCCGCGCTCGCTGAAACGCGCGCTGCGGCGCGGCGACGTGGACCTCGACGATCCGGCGACTACACTCGCACTGCTCGAACTCGATGCCGTTGTCGGAGTCAAGGGTCGCTTCGACGACCACGGCCGGATCGAAACTCTTGGCATCACCTGCGCGCTCTGCCACAGCACGGTGGACGATTCGTTTGCGCCGGGCATCGGCCGGCGGCTCGACGGCTGGGCGGCGCGCGACCTTAATGTCGGCGCCATCATCGCGCTGTCCGAGAGCGTCGCGCCGTTCTCGCAACTGCTCGGCGTGGACGGGGCCACCGTGCGCGCGGTGCTGAACAGCTGGGGACCCGGCAAGTTCGACGCGTCGCTGCTGATGGACGGCAAGGCCTTCGCACCGGACGGCAAGCCGGGCGCCGTGCTGATCCCGCCGGCGTTTGGCCTCGCCGGCGTCAACCTGCACACATGGACGGGCTGGGGCTCGGTGACGCACTGGAACGCGTTCGTGGCGGTACTGGAGATGCAGGGCAAGGGCACGTTCGTCGATCCGCGTCTCGGTGACGCGAGCCGCTTCCCGATCGCGGCCGCCAACGGCTTTTCAGACGTGCGTCACGACCCGGATCTCGTGACGCCGAAACTCGCCGCGTTGCAGTTCTACCAGCTTTCGCTGAAGGCACCCGACGCGCCGGAGCAAAGCTTCGACGACCAGGCGGCCGAGCGCGGCAAGATGCTGTTCGCCATCGACGGCCAGGCCGCCTGCGCCCGTTGCCACGTGCCGCCGCTGTTCACGGAGCCAGGCTGGAACCTGCACACGCCGGAAGAGATCGGCATCGACGGCTTCCAGGCGCAGCGCGGCCCCGAGGATCGCTACCGCACCGCGCCGCTCAAGGGACTGTGGACGCACGGCACGGGCGGCTTCTACCACGACGGCCGCTTCGGCAGCCTGCTCGAGGTCGTCGAGCACTACGACGATTTCCAGGGCCTCGGCCTCAGCGATGCGCAGAAGCACGACCTGGTCGAGTACCTGAAGTCACTGTGACCGCGATCCGGGGACAGTTTTCGAATTTCCACCCGCGGGCAGCTCACACGGTTCCGATCCGAAACCGTGAGCTGTCCCGTTTTTTGTTGGCTTCAATTTCAATCGGGAGACATGCATGACTGGCTATGCACTTGCAGTATTCGTCGTTGCCGCGCTGGGCGGCCTGGTTATGGCGCTGAACCTGTTCCGCGGCAAGCTTGCGCCGTGGAGCCTGTCGTTGCTTCACGCGGTGCTCGGAGCGACAGGCCTGGTGCTGCTGGCCGCCGCGGTCGCTGACGACACGAGTGGCAAAATCGTCACGGTCGCGCTCGCGATACTCGTGGTCGCTGCGCTCGGCGGCTTCTACCTCGCCGCGCTGCACCTACGCAAGACAGTTGCGCCGAAACCGGTCGTCGTCGTGCACGCGGCGGCTGCCGCGATTGGCGTCGCGACGCTGCTCACGGCGCTGCTGTGAGTAACGGCGAGCGCAAGGCCCGCGCGCGCGTGCACGCGCTCCTTGTGCACTTCCCGGTCAGTGCCTGGACGGGGGCGGCGTTCCTGCAGTGGTTCGCGCCGTTCGCGGACGGGCCGGTCGTACTCGGTATCGACCTCGGCGCAGCCACGGCGGCGCTGGCCTGGACCGGGCTCGCGTTTGCGACGGCCGCCGCGCTCGCCGGGCTGAACGAGCTGACGGCGCTGCCGGACGACGACGCGGTCGTGACTACGGCGAACCGTCACCTGCTGGCGATGGGAGCCGCATTCACGTGCTTCCTGCTGTTTGCGCTCGCCCGGCCGGACGCGGGCGCGCTCGCGGCGCCGCCCGCGGTACGCCATGGCCTGGCGTTCCTCGGCTTCGCCGCGATGCTCGTCGGCGGGCATTTCGGCGGTCGCCTCGTCTTGCTGCGCGGGCACGACTGAGTTCGCGGCCAGTCAAGCGACTGCCGCGAACCACGCTGCCCGCGTGATCCACTGCTCGTTGCCGTGCAACGTGGCGGCTTATCGAGTCGAGATGCAGGAGGGCTGATACCTGCATGCAGGGCGCTGGTCGCCCGCGCCGGCAGCTAGTTCAGTATCTCTTCCGTAAGCCAGGTGCCGGGCAGGACGATCGAGTTGTCGTTGATCCCGTTGACCACGGTATCGAGCGGCGCGCAGGTCCAGTCGCCGAAGATCCGCTCGCCGATAACGCTGCCCTCCAGGCGGCGCTGTTCGCTCCAGAACCGCGAGGACACGCCGGGCGGGTCCGGCGGCAGGTTGATCATGTTGATCTGCACGCGGTTGGGAAACGTGAGCAGCACCTGCACCTCGCTGAACGCGTCGGCGATGAACGCGACCCCGGAGCCGTCGCCGCGCAGCAACGAACGCCGCGCCTCGCCGCCCATCGTGCCGAGGTACTCGACCGCTGCGTCGGTCCGCGATACCTCGTCACCGAGTTCGACGATGTAGTCGAGTCCGCATTCGACCGTGAACTCGCCGGACTGGCCCTCCGCGCTGGCGTGCAGCCAGAAGTACAGCGACGGCAATGCGTCGACGGGGTCCGCGTCGTCGCCGCCGCTCCCGTTATCGGCGTTGCCACCGCCGCTGCTGCAGCCTGCGCCGGCGGCGATGAATGCGGCCAGCCAGGCGAGGCGGCGACGAGAAAAAGACGCGACGCCGGCGCAGCGCCCGAATCGACCGGCGGAACCGGTTGCCCGTGGACCGTGCATGGGACTCCCCCGCGTAGCCCGAACGTCTCTGGGATCGGGCGCGGAGCCGAAAGTTCGCGCACCGCGGCGCTGTTTTTGTGCAAGCCGGCCGCCCCGCCGGCCGCGTGCGGGGCCGGTCCGGCCACGCGGCGTCAAAGGGGGTCGACGTCGCACACCCGGGCGACACCTTGCCCCGGCGTGCCGGGAATCCTGCTCGCCGGCGACCGCGCCGGGCCGCCCGGTGGCCCTCCGCCCGATCCCGCGGGAGCCGGCCGCGCGACCCGGCAGCCGCGGCAGGCGGCCGCAGCCTGCGCACCGGGTCCTTGCTTTTGGACGCACTTGCTCT
>CALALV010000037.1 GCA_937925605.1 uncultured Woeseia sp. | reverse complement strand
CCTCGCCGGCCGCTGGGCCGACGGGCGGGCGCCGGAGCCCGCGCCGGCCTGCCTGGCCCTGCCCCCCGAAAGCTGCGGCGAGATCGCGACCTGCGGCAGCGCCAATGTCACTGTTCTGCACCACGGCGACGCCCGTTTCCTGCTGCGGGAGGTCCGGTGGGTCGATGCCACGCCCCTGCTGCTCAAGCACCCGCTGACCGATCCCGGCCGCTGAAGCCGCGCCGGTTGCTATAGTCCGGACGCCGGCCCGGGCGGGCCGCCCGGGACGCAGGTGCAGATGGCAGACCAGTTCACCGGCGACGACGTTGCGCCATGCGAGCCGCTGGCCGGCCGGGTGCGCTGCGCCGACGGCGTTACGCTGCTGGTCGACTGCTACGAACCGGCCGACCGGCCGGACCGGGTCGTGCTGCTGTCACCTGCGACCGGCGTGCCTGCCGGCTTCTACCGGGGTTTCGCGTGCTGGCTCGCCGCGCGCGGCCACGCGACGATCACCTGGGACTGGCGCGGCACCGGCCGCAACGCGAGCGGCAGCGTGCGCGACAGCAGTGCGACGATGCTCGACTGGGCGACGCTCGACCAGCCGGCCGTCATCGACTGGGCGCTCGAGCGTTACGGGCAGCCGCTGACCGGCATCGGCCACAGCTTCGGCGGCCAGGCGTTCGGACTCGCCGGGCGGCCCGACGCGTTCGACCGCCTGGTGCTGTTCGCGTCAGGCCACGCGTGGTGGGGACACTGGCCGGCGCCCGGCCGCTACCTGTTCCGCGCCGCGATTCCGGTCATGCTCGCGACGATCGCGGTGTGCGGCTACCTGCCCGGCCGCGCACTCGGCCTCGGCGCCAACCTGCCGGCGGGCGTGGCCCGCCAGTGGTTCGGCTGGTGCCGGCGGCGCGCCTACCTGGGCCGCTGGGAAGGTCACGCGCGCATGCCGGCGCCGGTGCTCTCCTACGGATTCGCCGACGATACCTACGCGCCGCTGCGTTCGCGGGAAGCACTGCTCGGGCACTACGGCGGGCCGCGGCGACTCGTAACGGTCCGGCCGCAGGACCACGGCGTCAGTCGCATCGGCCACCTGGGCTTTTTTCGTCGCCGGAATGCCGGGCAGCTGTGGTCCGCTTTCCTGGGCGAACTCGACGCCTGACACCCCCGCCCGCCCGCTCCGCTGCGGTCGCGTCGACCCGCTGCGTCGATGTTGCTACCTTATGCAAAAAAGCATCGGGGGAAACACCTGCATGAACGTCGGGAAACCGCTCGCGCGCGCGTCGGCGCTGCTCGTCTGCCTGTCACTGCTGGCCTGCTCACCGGAGCCGCCGGCCGACCCCGAGATCGCCCGCCTCGCGGCGATTGCCGAACGGGTCGAGATCATCCGCGACGACTTCGGGGTGCCGCACGTCTATGGCAGGACCGACGCCGACGCGGTATTCGGCATGTTGTACGCTCAGGCCGAGGACGACTTCCCGCGCATCGAACGCAACTACATCTGGGCCATCGGGCGGCTTGCCGAGGTCGATGGCGAGGACGCGATCTGGAGCGACCTGCGCGCGCGCCTGTACATGACCGTGGACGAGGCGCGGGCCGCCTACGCCGAGGCACCCGACTGGCTCAAGGCCCTGTGCGACGCCTGGGCCGACGGCCTGAACTGGTACCTGCACACCCATCCCGAGGTCGAGCCGGCGCTGCTCACGCGCTTCGAGCCGTGGATGCCGATGTTCTTCAGCGAGGGCTCGATCGGCGGCGACATCGAACAGATCCCGCTCGAGGGCATACGCGCGTTCTACGGCGAAGGCCGCGCGCTCGAGCAGCTCGAACCCGCCGTCGACCTGGCCGAGCCGGCCGGCTCGAACGGCTTTGCGATCGCGCCCGAGCTGACCGAGAACGGCAACGCGCTCCTGCTGATTAACCCGCACACATCTTTCTACTTTCGCGGCGAGATTCATGTCGTCAGCGAGGAAGGTCTGAACGCCTACGGCGCGGTGACCTGGGGCCAGTTCTTCGTCTACCAGGGCTTCAACGAGAATACCGGCTGGATGCACACGTCGACCTACGTCGACTTCATGGACGAGTTCGTCGAGGACGTCGTGCTGGTCGACGGCGAGCCCGCCTACCGCTACGGCGACGAGCTGCGCCCGGTCGAAGTCCAGCGGGTCACGCTGCGCTACCGCGACGGCGACGTCGTGCGCTCGCGCACGTTTCCGCTGTACCGGACGCACCATGGCCCGGTGACGCACAAGCTGGGCGACAACTGGGTCGTTACCCGCATCAACTGGGACCCGGTCAACGCGCTGCGCCAGTCCTTCGTGCGCACCAAGCTCGCCAATTACGACGAGTTTCGCGAGATGATGGATATCCGCCGCAACTCGTCGAACAACACCGTGTTCGCCGATTCCTCGGGCAACATCGCCTACTTCCACGGCAATTTCGTGCCGCGCCGCGACCCGTCGATCGACTATTCGAAACCCGTCGACGGCAGCGACCCGGCCACCGACTGGCAGGGCCTGCACACGGTGGACGAGACGATCACGATCCTGAACCCGCCGAACGGCTGGATCCAGAACGCGAACTCGACGCCGTTCACGGCCGCGCTCGAGCACAGTCCGAAGCGCGAGGACTACCCGGTCTACATGGCCCCGGACCCGGAGAATTTTCGCGGCATCCACGCGGTCGCCGTACTGACCGGCATCGACGACCTGTCGCTGGACGAGCTGATCGAACTCGCCTACGACCCGTACCTGCCGGGATTCGAGGCGCTGATCCCCGGCCTCGTCGCGGCCTGGGACGCGGCGGACGACAAGGACCCCGCGCTCGCGCCGGCGATCGAGGCTCTGCGCGGCTGGGACCGGCGCGTCACGCTGGATTCGGTGCCGATGACGCTCGCGCACTTCTACGGCATGCGCTACGAGGAAGAAGGCGACAACCCGCAGGACCTGCAGGGCATGGACCGCGTCAACTGGTTCGGCACCGGCTCGCCGCCGGAAGAACGCCTCGAGATCTTCGCCGCGACCGTCGCGATGCTCGAGGCCGACTTCGGCCGCTGGGACGTGCCCTGGGGCGAGGTCAACCGCTTCCAGCGCCTGTCCGGTGCCATCGACGCCGGCTTCGACGACGCCGAGCCGAGCCTGCCGGTGCCGATGACGACCAGTCGCTGGGGCGCGCTCGCCGCGTTCGGCGCGAAGCGCTTCGGCGACACGAAGCGCATTTACGGCTACCGCGGCAACAGCTTCGTCGCCGCCGTGGAATTTGGCGACCGGGTGCGCGCGAAGTCGATCCTGGCCGGCGGCCAGAGCAACGATCCCGCCTCGCCGCATTTCGACGACCAGGCGGAGCGCTACGTGGACCGGGAATTCAAGGAAGTCGCGTACTACCGCGAAGACGTCGAGGCGCGCGCCCGCGAGCGCTACGCGCCCGGCCGGCGCGGCGAGGAGACGACCGCCCCGTAGCGGCGTGGCTCAGCGGTTATCCAGCCACCAGTCCGCGAACTCGCGGAAGCTGACTTTGCCGTCCTCGTCGTCGTCGATCGCAGCGAACTCGAGGCTGCGGACCTCGTCGCTCTCGTCGTAACCGAGGCTGTCGAGGATCAGGCCGAATTCGCGCTCTTCGATGGAACCGCTCTTGTCCAGGTCGAAGCGGTTGAAGATGCGGACCAGCTCGGCCTCGAGCTCTTCGGTGATGATCGTCATGGCGGGCCCTCATCAGGCGATCGAATGGTCATTCACCGTTCAGGAAAGTATTCTACCCACATTGATCTATCAGGAAAACTTCTTATGACGGACTCGTCATGCTGAAACACCTCGTGGATCGCGTCGCCGCAGCGCTGGGCGGCCGGGACCGGCACGAACCGGACCCGGCGGAACGCGAGCACGCGATCCGCATGGCAACCGCCGTGCTGATGGTCGACGTCGCGCGCGCGGACAACGACTTCGACGAGAGCGAATTCGACCTGCTCCTCTCGCTCGTGCAGCGACATTTCGAGCTGTCGCCCGACGAGGCGAGCGAACTCGCGAACGCCGCGCACGCCGAGGCGGAGGAACTGGTCGAGATCAGCCGTTTCACGTCGTTGCTGCACGAGCACCTGAGCGACGATGAGAAGGAACACGTCGTCAGCCTGCTCTGGCAAGTCGCCTACGCCGACGGCCGCCTTAGCCGCCACGAGGATTCCCTGGTCCTGAAGATCGGCGACCTGCTGTACGTCAACCGGGCGCGCGTCATGCGCCTTAAACACGACGCCGGCGGCGGCGACCGGGGGTAAGCCGCGCTTTCAGGCGCGCTGCGGCGGGCGCAGGTGGCCGTCTTTCGCCAGCACGATCGCCTGCGAACGCGACGCGACGCCCAGCTTGTCGAAGATGCGCGTCACGTGATTGCGCACGGTCTTCTCGCTGATGAACAGCGCAGCGCCGATCTCGGCGTTGGATTGCCCGGCCGCAATGCCGTGCAGCACTTCCCGCTCGCGCGGCGACAACGATTCGAATAGCGGGTCCTCCGCGTCGTCGGCCGGCGCCACGCCCGTGAACGCCAGCACGGCCTCGCAGAACCGCTCCCAGGCCGGTTCGTGCTCGAGCAGCACGTGGTTACAGGAGTCCAGCTCGACAAACTCGGCATTCCGGATACGCTCGGCGAGAAACCGGCCCTCGGCAAAAGGCACGACCTCGTCGCGCCTGCCGTGCAGCACGAGGGTCGGCACCTCGACCTGTTCGAGCAGGTCCGTGACATTGACCCGGCCCCGCTCTTCCATCAGGCGCGTCGCGATCTCGGGGGTCGTGGTCTTGCGGCACAACTCGTTGAACCAGTCGAACTGCTCCTGCGTCGCCTCCGGTACGAAGCGCGCCGTGAAAAGCTGCCGGTAGACGGGGTTGTCCTGCCCCCAACCGAGCCGTGTGAGCTGGTTGACCGCACGGAACCGCTGCGCCCCGGCGCTGTCATCGCGCTCGCTCCAGCCGCGGGAATACGCGCCGTAGAGCACGAGCCCCGATACGTTTTCCGGATGCCGCGCCGCGTAGCTGATCGCGGCAGCGCCGCCCTGCGAGATGCCGAGCAGCGTGAAGGGCCTGGCCGGCTGCGCAACCTCGACGATGTGGTCGAAGTCGTCGAACCAGCGCTCGCGCCCGAGATCCGCGACCTCCCAGTCGCTCATGCCGCAGCCGCGCTCGTCGTATCGCACCAGCCGGAAGTGACCGGCGAGGAAACCGATCCAGTGGCGCCAGACAGGGCTGTCGAGGTCGTACTCGAGATGCGTCAGCCAGTTCGACGCCTTGACCAGCGTCGGTCCGTCGCCCGCCGTCGCCCAGGCTAGCCGCACGCCGTCGGGCGTGCGCGTGATCCTGATTCGCTGCTGCATGCCGATTGTCTGCCGCCCGCGCCAGTCGTCGCCAGTCGTCGCCAGTTTACTCCAGTCGGGACAAAGCTCACCCGTCGGCGGCCGTAGACGGCGGCACAACGGGACATCCGCCCCATGGCCGCGGGGCAGCCAGCGACCCAGACTGGACTCGTGCAATCCACAGCCGCGCAGGCAGCGCGAGGGAGCAGACTATGTACGACGCAGACCCCAAAGACGACCACGACCGCTATGCCCGCTGCATAGACATCTCGAAACGCGTGCGCTGGGACATCGAGCGGGACGTCATCCGCGGACGCGATTTCGACTTCTCGCAGGTCTTCCTGCCGGACAGCCTGTCGCTGGCCGCGGAGCTGGAGTTCCTGTCCAGCGACGAGCGGCGCTTCCTGAGCCAGGTTCAGGGCCGCACCTACGCCAACATGTTCGGGCTGATCGAGCGTTACATCAACGCGAAAATCCTCGATATCAGCCGCGAGCACTGGTTCGGCGACCAGGTCAAGCTCGAGGCGCTGGTACGCTTCAGCGACGAGGAGCTGAAGCACCAGGCACTGTTCCGGCGCCTCGACGACATGATGACGTCGCGCATGCCGCCGGGTTACCGGGTCGTCGCCGATCCGAACGAGGTCGCGCGGCTGGTGCTCGGCAAGAGCACGTGGGCCGTACTGGCTCTCACCTGCCACATCGAGATTTTCACTCTCGTGCACTACAAGCAGAGCATCGAGCCGCAGGCGAACCTGTCGCCGCTGTGGAAAGACGTGTTCCTGTTCCACTGCAAGGAGGAAGCACAGCACGCGATCATGGACGAACTCGAGTGGCGCCGCGAGGACGCGCGGCTATCGGCGGTAGAGCGCGATCGCGGCGTCGACGAGCTGATCGAACTCGTCGGGGCGATCGACGGCCTGCTCGTGCAGCAGGCCGCCGCCGATGCGGCTTACTTCCTGCGCAATGCGGGTCGCGACTGGCGAGACGACGAGCGGAAGGCCGTGGACGACACGATGTTGCGAGCCTATCGCTGGCAGTACGTCGTGTCCGGCGTTCGCGACGGCCGCTTTCTCGGCATCCTGACCGAACTGATCGACGACGACCAGACCCGGCGCGTCAGCGACGCCCTCGCCCCGCTGCTCGGATAGCTGCGCGGTTCAGGCCTGGCCGGCGCCCATCAGCGTCGTGCCGGTGACTTCGTTGACGGCCGCGACGTACGCGCAGTAGTCGCAGCCCGGCGCGGCCGCTGGCACGGCGCTGCCCTCGAGACAGGCGTGCAGCTCGGCGAGCACCGGCTCGACCCATGCGTCGTTACCGGTGTAGGGAATCAGGTGGACGTCGAAGTCGATGCGCGCGTCGAAGGCCGCCGCGTCGGGCCGGCCGGTGCAGTAGACGAAATAGCCCGTGTCGGCTACCGGGAGCCCGTTCCGGCGCAGCAGCCACTGGTAGACCTCGAGCTGGCGCTTGTAGCCGTCCTGCCAGGGCTGGTCGAGCCGCGTGACGGGCGAGGCCTTCGCCGTCGCCTTGTAGTCCACGACCAGGTAGCGTCCGTCGCCGTCGATCCACAGGTCGTCGATCGCACCCGTGACCAGCAGGTTGGTCGGCTCGTGCAGGTACTGCACGCCTTTGAAATTCTCCCGCCAGGCGTCGATCTCGGCATGTGCCGCCGGCACCGCGTCGAGGCCGTACGCCTGCTGCAGCGGATGCGGCGTACCGGCCACCCGGTGCACGTCGAACTCGGCCTTGAGCAGCGCGTCCACCGCGTTGTTCAGGTTGAACGGGTAACCCGGCGGACGCCCGGTGCCGAGCCGCCGGTCGACGTAAAAGCACCGCGGGCACTCGACGAACAGGTCGATCTTCGAGCGGCTCAGCCGGAACGGCCTGTCGCTCGCCGGATCGTACAGGTTGCGCTTGCGACGCGGGTTGTAACGGGCCATGGCGGACTCGGACTGCGGGTCAGCCGCTATCCTAGCAGTCGTCCCATGCGCCCCGGCCGGTTGGACTTGCCGCGCCGGAACCGGGATCATGCCTGCTCACCCGCCGCCGCAGCCTGACATGTCCGACCCGAACGAAGCGCGGCTCGTCGCCGACGCCGAAGCCGGCAACGGCGACGCCCAGTGGATCCTGAGCCAGCGCTGCCGGCAGGCAGGCGACCTGCAGGGCATGCTGCGCTGGCTCTCGGCAGCGAGTCGCGGCGGCCAGCCGGACGCCGTCGACGCGCTCGGTTTTTGCCACGAGAAAGGCTGGGGCATCGCGCGTGACATTGCCGCGGCGCTCGCGCACTACGATCGCGCGATCGCGGCCGGGCACCCGATGGCCGCGTTCCACAAGGCCGAACTGCTCTACAAGTCGCGGGATGCGAAGCGTCACGCCGCGGAGATCGGCGAGCTGCTCGCCGCAGCCGCGCGGGCTGGCGCCGTGCCGGCGCTGCGAACCATAGGCTACCTGGCCGTGCAGCGGCCGTCCTCGCAGCCGGCCGGGCTCTCCTGCCTGCGCCGGGCCGCCGGGCGGCAGGACCCGGTCTCGGCGTTGCTGCTCGGCTGGCAGCTGGCGCGCGACGGCCGCGGCGATCGCGGCGCGGAGGCTGCGCATTTTCTCGGCGAGGCGGCCGCTGCAGGCATGCCCTTTGCCGGGACCCTCGGGCGCGCCCTGGGTGCAGCCGCCGTACGGCCGGCGCCGCAGGACGACGACGTGGCCCTGCCGGAGCCCGGCGCCCTGCTGTTTCCCGCCGCGCGCGACGCCGATGCGCAAACGATTTGCGAGGATCCGCCCATCAGCCTGTACGCGGACGTGCTGGACCTGTTCGACTGCGCCTACCTGATCCACCTGAGCCGGCCGCACCTGCGTCGCGCCGACGTCATCGATCCCGACGGCAGCGCGCGCGGCCAGGTCTCGGACGTGCGCACGAATTCCTCGACCTACCTGCCGTTCGAGTATGTCGATTTCATCGGCCGCTACATCGAATGCAAGATCGTGCGCGAGACCGGCGAGTCGCTGCGCGCGTCCGAGCCGATGTCAATCCTGCGCTACGCACCCGGCGAGTATTACCGGCCGCACGTGGACTACTTCAACCCGCGCTTGCCGGTGTCGGAACGGCTGCTCGAGGACGGCGGCCAGCGCACGGCGTCGGCCATCACCTACCTGACGACACCCGCAGCCGGCGGCGACACGCTCTTCCCGCGGCTCGACCTGTCCGTGCGCTCTCGCGCCGGCAGCACGCTCTGGTTCCGCAACGTCGACGCGGGCGGCCGGATCGACGAGCGAACGCTGCACGCGGGCGACACGGTCGACCACGGCGAGAAATGGGTTGTCACTAAGTGGTTCCGCGAGCAGCCGACGCGCTACCTCGCTGTCTGACGGCCGTGACCGCCCCGCGGGGCAGTCATGGTATGGTTGCGCCCCGTCCGAGTACCGGGGAACCGTAACCATGCCCGCAAGCTTTCGACATGCACTGGCGAGCCTCTGCCTGCTGGTCGCATCACTCCCGCTCCTCGTCCCCGCCGCGCAGGCACAGGCGCCGCTGACGCTCGAGGAAATCGTCACGCTGCGTTCCGTCGCCGAGGTCCGCCTGTCGCCGGCCGACCGGCACATCGCCTACCTGCTGAACGTGCCGCGCAAACTGTACGTCGACGATGACGGCCCGGCCTTTCGCGAACTGCACGTCGTCGACTTCCAGGGCAACAGCAAGCCCTACGTGACCGGCGACGTGACGATCACCGCGCTCGCCTGGTCCGCAGACGGCGGCTCGTTGCTGTTCGTCGCCCAGCGCGACCCGGATGCGAAGGTCAATTCGCTCTGGCGAATACCGCTGAACGGCGGCGAGGCAGAGGAACTGTTCACCCACGAGGCGTCTATCGGTTCGATCTACCCGTCGCCCGACGGCAGGCGGCTCGCGTTCACCGCGAGCACGGAGCCGGCCGGCGTGCGCGACGAGCTGGTCAAAAAAGGCTTCAAGGCGGTGGTCTACGAGGAGTCCGCGGTGCCGACCGGCGTCTGGATGCTCGACCTCGAGGACCTCACCGCGAGCCGGCACGACCTGCCCGGCCACGCCTCCGATTTCGCCTGGGACACGAACGGCGAGTTCTACGCGGTTGCGCTCGCACCGACGCCGCTGATCGACGATTCGTTCACGGCCCGCGACATCTAC
Source organism: uncultured Woeseia sp. (assembly GCA_937925605.1). GTDB lineage: Bacteria > Pseudomonadota > Gammaproteobacteria > Steroidobacterales > Woeseiaceae > Woeseia. The sequence goes on along the minus strand of CALALV010000037.1, from coordinate 6,050 downwards.
GTCGTCGACGCCGCGTCCGGCGAGGTGCGGAACAGCATCGGCTCCATTGGCAAGCTCGGCATGTTCGCGCCGTCGCCCGACGGCGAGCGTATCGCCTACATCGGCAGCGAGGACATGCACGACCCGAGCGCCGGACGGCTGTACATTGCGTCGCTCGGCGGCGGCGAGCGTCGCGACCTGCTGCCCGGCTACGCCGGGCACGTCGCGGACTTCGTCTGGAGCGACGACGTGACGATCCGCTGGCTCGGCGACCGCGGCCTGTACACGGAGTGGAAGTCCGTCTCCCTGACCGGCGCGCGCGGACCCGGGAAAGCCCCGACCGGCGGACCGGTACTGTCCTCGGTGCACGGTCATCCCGATCACGATGTGGTCGCGGCCATCGGCGAAGCGCCGAACCATCCGCGCGAAGTCTTCCTGCTGCGCGACGACCGGCCGCCGCGCCAGCTGACCAACTCGAACCCGTGGCTCGCCGACCGCCGCCTGGCCCGCCAGGAGGCGCTGCGGCACGCGGCGCGTGACGGGCTCGAACTCGATGCCGTGCTGATCCACCCGCTCGAGCGCGTCGACGGCGGCAACCCGCTCGTGATATTCGTGCACGGCGGGCCCGAGGCCCACCAGTCGAACGGCTGGATGTCGAGCTACGCGCAGCCGGGCCAGGCGCTGGCCGCGCAGGGTTACCTGGTCGCCTACCCCAACTATCGCGGCAGCACCGGCCGCGGCGTCGAGTTCTCGAAGCTCGGCCAGCATGCGCTGGCCGAGGCAGAGTTCGACGACCTGGTCGACCTGAAACGCCACCTGGTCGACGCCGGGCTCGCGGACGGCGAGCGCACCGGCATTTCCGGCGGTTCCTACGGCGGCTACGCATCAATGTGGGCGGCGACCGCGCTGACCGGGGAATTCGCCGCCGCCGTCGCCTTCGTCGGTCTCGCCAACCAGATCTCCGTATTCGGCACCGGCGACATCCCCTGGGAGATGCACAACGTCCACACGCGCGCCTGGCCCTGGGACGACTGGCAGTGGATGCTGGAACGCAGCCCGATCTACCACGCCGGCAAGTCGAAGACCCCGCTCCTGATCATGGGCGGCGACGCGGACCCGCGCGTGCATCCGAGCCAGTCGCTCGAGATGTACCGCAACATGAAACTGCAGACCGACACGCCGGTGCGGCTCGTGATCTACCCCGGTGAACAGCACGGCAACCGCAACACGGCTGCACAGTACGACTACGCACTGCGACTGAAGCGCTGGATGGACCACTACCTCATCGGACCCGGCGGCGAGATGCCGCCGTACGAGCTACCGCACGCAGAGCGGCTGGAGACAGCGGAAGACTAGGGAAACGCCGCCTGCCGGCGCCGGGCGCGCGGCCGCCCGGCCGTCAGCGCAGTTCTTCGCGCACCTGCGCGTAGGCCAGCAGCGAGAACAGCACCGTCCCGCCGATGACGTTGCCGACGAGTGCCGGCAGTATGTAGCCGCCGAACGCGTGGCCGACCGATATCTCCCCGGCGAGCAGCAGCAGGAAGCACTCCGCGGAGCCGACGATCACGTGCGCGAAGTCGCCGATCGCGATCAGAAAGGTCATGATCACGATGACCCACAGCTCGAAGCCCTGCGAACTGGGCAGCATCCAGACCAGCGCCGCGATGTAGAAACCCGCCGGTATGGCGAGCAGCAGCACGTCGGACGGACTGCGGCCGACGACCGCGTGCCGCGCGACGTCCAGCATGCCGGTGAGTTGCTTGTCGGTACCGAAGGCGACGAAATCGGCGAACGCCGCGGCAATGAACGTCCCGACCAGGTTCGCCAGCAGCACCACGGCCCACAGGACTCCCATCTGGCGCAGCGCACGGTGCGAGTAGCGGGCCATGATCGGCAGCACCGGCGTGATCGTGTTCTCGGTGAAAAGCTGCATGCGACCCAGGATCACGATCGCGAAGCCGACCGTGTAGCCGAGGTTTTCCAGCAGCCAGCGCGCGTCGGACTCCGCCAGTTCCGCGTGCAGCAGGCCTTCCGTCACGAGCGACGAACTGATCGCGACCCCGGCCGTGATTCCGGACCACCACAGCGACGAGACCGGGCGCCTGAGTTCCTTCTCTCCCTCGCGCCGGACGAGTTCGAAGACGGTCCTGGCCTCTAGCCGTTCGCTGCCGTTTTCCTGCTCGTCGTCATTGTCGCTCATGTCGTCGCCCGCCGCTCGCAAGGCGACACAGTACCCGCTTGCGCCGGTCGAGTCATGCGCGCGGCGCAGCGCCGGGCGCCGTCAGCGGAAACGACCCAGGTAGGTGTCGAGCGCAGCGGCCGCCTTGCGCATGTCCGCGGGGGTGACGCGCTCCGGCTCGTGACGAATCCACATAGCGAGCGACTTCGGGGCCAGCACCCAGACGTCCGAGTGCTCCCTGGCATTCAGCGACTCGACCTGCCAACCCGGGTACAGCAGCACCGCGCGCACCGGGTAGGCGACGCCGGTGCGCTCCTTCAGCAGGCGCTTGAGCTGGCGCGCCTGCGCCAGCGGGCGCAGGATGGCACTCGCATCCGGCGGGTAGTTGTTGACTGCGACCGCCGTGCCGTCGTAGCGGATGCGCCGCTCCAGCCGCGGCGGCAGGCTGCGCCGCCGGACTTCGATGCAGTAGACGCCGTGCGTGCTCACGACGACGTGATCGGCGTTGCCGCTGTCGAGCGGCAGGTCGTGACACAGGCGGAAGCCAAGCTTGCGCAGCTGCTCGAGTTCCTCCGCGACGCTCGATTGCGCGGCGGCTTCGACGCCCAGCAGGCGACGCAGCTCCGGCCAGCAGCGCGTGACTACCCAGGCCGTGGTCAACGTCGCGATCGCGGTGGCCCACAGCGGGCTGAGTTCGGCGGGGCCGAGCCACCACAGCCACTCGAGGCCGACGACCATCCACAGCACGAGCAGCGCGCCGGCCGCCGGCAGCAGGCGCTGCGCCGCCGGTTGCGGCGCCGGGCGCAGCCTGCGCTGGCGGGCGCGGACCATGTGCCCTGCGCCGGGTTTGCTGCTCGGTACCATGGAAACTCGCGATCGCCCGGATCGCCCTATTATCGCGCGATCGGCGGCAGCGCTCCTGCGCGCTGCGTCACACCCCGGCGCGGGCCGGGATCACGTGCTGCGGCCGGCACCCGCATTGAACTCGACACGCCGCAGCGCGTCGAAAACCCGCATGACGTCGATCGCCCTGCGCGTGGCCGCCTCCGCCCTGCTTTGTGCCGGCGGCGCGGGCGCACTCGCCGCGACGACGGAGTTCTGCCTCGACGGCGACGTAGACCTCGGCGCCCGCTACCAGGGCTGGCAGCCGGCCGCCGGCGAGTTCGTGCCGTCGCGCTTCTGCATCGTCAGCGACGACGAAACCGGGCGCGTTCGTTTTCACGGCCAGGGCAGGTCGAACCCCGATTTCTACGGGGAATTTACCGTGCTGTTCCTGCCTTCGGACCGCGTGCGCATCGTCAATCGCGACTCGCCTCCCGACCTCGAGTTCCACCCTGCGACGGTCGAACACGAAGCGGCCGCGTGGCGCCGGCTCGATCCGCGGCGACTGCTCGGGATGCTCGACCAGCATCCCGAGGCGCAGGGTCCCGGGCCCGGCGACGGCTGGCGCATCGTGCGCTATCCCGGCGCCGCCTACGTCGTCGCGCTGCAGATCGTCGACGGCCGGCTCACGCACCTGCGTACCCATGCGGATTTGCCGCTGCGCGGCACCGTGCCGGTGCACTGGCACTGGGACTGGTCCGAGCCGGACGCGCCGGCAGCCCGCCTCGTGGTCGACGGCGAAGTCGTGATCCGCGGCCGCGGGCGCTGGCGCACGCTGGACGAGAGCGAGGCGGAGGCGATTTGGCTGCCGAGCGACGGGATCGAGCCCCGGCAACTGCCGGGCGCCGCCTGGCCGGCGCAGACCGACATGCAGCTGGAAACCCTCGGCGCCGGCGTCTACGTGGTGCGCGGCGTGCGCACGGGCTTCCACCACATCGTCATCGATACCGCCGGCGGTCTGGTCGTCGGCGACGCCCCGGCGGGCTGGGTCGAATTGCTGCAGGTGCCGCCGGCCGATCTCGTGCCCGGCCTCGGCATCAGCGGCCTGTCCGAGCGTTTCGTCGACTTTCTCGCTCGCGAGTTTCCGGAGCGGCCGCTGCGCGCCGTCGCGCTGACGCATCACCACGACGACCACGCGGGCGGTGCGCGGGCGTTCGCGGCGGCCGGCGCCCGCGTCTATGCGCCGGCTGCATCGGCAGGCTTTCTCGAAGACGCGCTGAATCGCGCAACGATGCCGGAAGACCGGCTGGCGGCGCTCGGCGAGCGGCTCACGGTCACGCCGGTCGACGGCAGCCTGACGCTGGCCGACAAACAGAACACGGTCAGGCTGCTGACGCTCGGGCCCGGTCCGCACGCGAGCAACGCGCTCGGCGTGCATGCCGTCGACGCCGGCTGGTTTTTCCAGTCCGACCTGCACGTGCCGCATTCGGATGCGCCCGAGCCGCGTGCCGAGCGTGCGCAGACGGAATGCTGGTTCGCCGCCTGGGCCGTCGCGAACCTGCCGGCGGACACCGTCGTGATCGGCTCGCACGGCAGCTTGCAGACGCCGGTATCGCGGCTCGCGGCCTATCTCGAAAGCCCGCGCTGCCCGTCCTGATGCATTCGCGCGCGGCCCGCGGTATGTTGCCGCGATGAGCCGCCGACTCGTTCTGCTCTGCCTGCTATTGCCGGCCATCGCCGCCACCGAGCCCGCCGCCAACAACGACGCCGAGGCCAGCGGCTTCGACTTCTGGATCGGCGCCTGGCGCGTCAACCTGCGCGTCCGCGACGACGACCTCGCCTGGCAGGACCGGGTCACGGCCGACGCGCGCGTCTGGCCGATTCTCGACGGCCGCGCCCTGCTCGAACTCTGGGATTCGGAACCGATCAAGGGCTTCAGCCTGCGCTGGTACGACCACGAGGCCGGCGCGTGGCGCTTGTGGCTGAACTGGCCTGCCGAGGGCCGCTCCGCCGGCTCCGGGCTCGCCGGGGGCTTTCGCCACGGGCGTGGCGAGTTCTTCGCGGAGTCGACGACCGGCGACGGCAAGACCCTGACGACGCGCTACACCTTCAGCGACATCGCGCCGGACCGGCTACGCTGGGACGACGCCTACTCGCGCGACGGCGGCGAAAGCTGGACCCCGAACTGGATCATGGAATTCACGCGCGTCGCGGACGAGGCGCTGGCGCCGGACGGCGCCGTGAACGCGCACACCTACGTGGACGGCAGCCGCTGCGGCGGCGCCGGGTTCCGGCGGCTCGACGCGTTCGCCGGCCGCTGGGAAGGCAGCGCACAGGACGTGCTGTTCGACGGCCGCACGACGAGCGGGCCGGCCAGCGTCAGCGTGCACCGGATACTCGACGGCTGCGCGCTAATGGCCTTCGTGCACGTTCCCGAAGCAGCCGCGGCTGCGCGCGAATTCCGCCTGCTGACCTGGAACACGCTGGCCGGTGCCTTCGAGGAGAACCTGCTCGACAACGAGGCCGGGTCGCCCTTCCGCGTACGCTTCGGGCCGGACGACGGCGGCGGCCTGCTGCTCAGCAACGCCGACGCAGGGCACCGCGGCCGCTGGCAGGCGGGTCCCGGCGACACGCTCCGCTTGCAGGATTTCCGCGTCGCCAGTGCCGGCGGCTCGCTGGCAAGGCGTCAGCTCGAGCTTCGACGCGTGGCCGACGACAGCGAGGCACCGTCCGCGGCCGCGAACAGCGAGCCTTAGCGCTACCAGTGACCGGTGTCCGGCGTGCCCTTGAACGGGCCCACGAGGTCGTCGGTGATCCAGCCGCCGTAGAAACCGCCGGGTTGCGGCCGCACGCGCTCCGCGTCCAGGAAGCACGCAACCCGTCCCGGGTAGAAGGCCAGGTGGCCGCGTAAGGCCGCGTAGGCCGCGGGCGGCGCATCGTAGCGCCAGGCCACTGCCGTGCCGTCGCCGCCGGCGAGCCCGTAGTAACGCGCGGCGCCCTTCCATTCGCAGAACGAGCGGCCCGGGACGCCGACGAGGCGCCCGAGGTCGACGTCGTCCTCGGGCAGGTA
>CALALV010000036.1 GCA_937925605.1 uncultured Woeseia sp. | reverse complement strand
TCGTCCTGAAGAAGCTCGACCTGTCCGGCGCGCCGGACCAGGCGTTCACGGTCCAGATCGCGACGGGAGGCGACCGGATCGACGAGACCGTGGTCTTCGACGCGCGCAAGAAGGGCCGCTTCCGCTACCGGCCGTGATCCCCGGCGTGCCGGCGCACCCGCTCACGGCCGCCACTGCGCCTCAGGGCCGCCACCGGGGCTGCTCGTCGCGGCCCGGGGCCTCGAGCAGGGGGCGGCGGCCGGTGCCGTCGCAGCGCATGATCCACAGGTCCAGAGGATCGCCCGGCCCTCGCGCCCACACGATCCAGCGGCCGTCGGGGGACCAGTCCGGCTGCCAGTCGGGCTCCGCATCCGCGGTCAGGTTGCGGAGGTCGCTGCCGTCCGGGGCGACGGTCAGGATGTCGGCGCCCGCGAACCCCGCGCCGGCGCCGCCGTAGAACGCGATGCGCGCGCCGTCTGGCGAGAACCGCGGCGCCGAGGCGTGCCCCGCCAGGTCCACGACGCGGCGCTCGCCGCCGCCGTCCGCGTCCATGACGAAGATCTGCAGCGTGGGCGCCTCCGCGCCGGTCGCCGTGGCGAGCGCCGCGAACGCGATGAGCCGGCCGTCGGGCGACCACGCCGGGGACTCCTCGTAGCGGTCGTTCGTCGTCCGCCACATGGCGTCGCCTCTCTCGACGTCCAGCACGTACGTCTCGGCCCGGCCGCCGTCGCGGTCCGCCGTATAGACGATGCGTCTCCCGTCCGGCGACCACGCCGGCGACGAGTCCTTCGCGGGGTGCCGCGTGAGGTTGCGCGGCGCGCCGCCGTCCGCCGCCATCACGTAGATCTCGCGGTTGCCGTCCCGGTCCGTGGCGAACGCGAGCAGGCGGCCGTCCGGCGACCAGCACGGGTGGTAGTCGAGCCCCGGGTGCGCGCTCAGGTTCACGACGCGGCCGCCGGCCGTGTCGGTCAGCAGGATCTCGTGGTTCCCCGAGCGGTTCGAGACGAACGCGAGCGTCGGCGACGGCGGCTCGGTCGGCGGAGGCGCACCGCGGATCGGCGCGCCGCCCCCGCCGGCCGCGGCGGCCGCCGGCTGCGCCGGGGCCTGTGCCTGGCCGAGCGCCGGCGCCTGCGCGTGGCGAAACTCCATGGCCTGCGCCGCACGTCGCTGGGCTTCCATGCGCTGGATGTCCTCCTCGCTTTGGACGCGGATGCGCGACAGGATGCGGATCGTGTCGTGCTTCACCTGGTCGAGCATCGCGCCGAACATCTCGAAGGCCTCGCGCTTGTACTCCTGCTTCGGGTTCTTCTGCGCGTAGCCGCGCAGGTGGATGCCCTGGCGCAGGTAGTCCATCGCGCCAAGATGCTCTTTCCAGTGGAAGTCGAGCTGCTTCAGCATGATTTCCTTTTCGACCTGGCGCATCAGCGGCGGGCCGATGCTCGCCTCTTTCTGCGCGTAGGCCTTGCCGATCTCCTCCACGCAGCGCTCGCGGATCGCTTCCTCGTTCAGCTTCGGGTCGTCGTGGATCCACTGCGGGATGTCGAGGTCGACCATGAAGTCGCCCTCGAGCGCGTGCCTGAGGCCGTCCGGATCCCACTGCTCTTCCAGGCTGCCCGGCGGAATGTACTGGGCGACGAGGGATTCCACGACTTCGTCGCGGATCGCCGCGACGGAATCGCCGATATCGTCGGCTGCCATCAGCTCGCTGCGCTGGTGATAGACCACCTTGCGCTGGTCGTTGGCGACGTCGTCGTATTCCAGCAGGTTCTTGCGGATGTCGAAGTTGTGGCCCTCGACCTTGCGCTGCGCGCGCTCGATCTGGCGCGACAACAGGCGGCTCTCTATGACCTCGCCCTCGCGCATGCCGGCTCGCGACAGCAGCGCCTTGGTCCGGTTCGGGTCGCCGAAGATGCGCATCAGGCTGTCTTCCATCGACAGGTAGAAGCGGCTGGAGCCCGGGTCGCCCTGGCGGCCCGAGCGGCCGCGCAACTGGTTGTCGATGCGCCGCGATTCGTGGCGCTCGGTGCCGACGATGTGCAGGCCGCCGGCCTCGATGACCTGCCGGTGGCGTTCCTCCCAGTCGGCGCGAATCGCGTCGCGGTCGGCCTCCTCGCCGCCCGCGGCGAGTTCCGCGTCGAGATTGCCGCCGAGCACGATGTCCGTGCCGCGGCCAGCCATGTTGGTCGCGATAGTAATCGCCCCGGGACGCCCGGCCTGCTGCACGACGATGGCCTCGCGCTCGTGCTGCTTCGCGTTCAGCACCTCGTGCTCGATGCCGTTCTTCTTCAGCAGCGAGGACAGGAACTCGGACGTCTCGATCGAGGTCGTGCCGACCAGCACCGGCTGGCCGCGCTCCCGGCAGTCCTTGATGTCCTCGATGATGGCCTCGAACTTGTCCTTCTGGGTCAGGTAGACGAGGTCCGGCATGTCCTTGCGGATCATCGGCTTGTGGGTCGGGATCACGACGACTTCGAGGCCGTAGATCGACTGGAACTCGAAGGCCTCGGTGTCCGCGGTGCCGGTCATGCCCGACAGGTTCTCGTAGAGCCGGAAGTAGTTCTGGAACGTGATCGACGCGACGGTCTGGTTCTCCTGCTTGACCGCGACGCCTTCCTTGGCCTCGATCGCCTGGTGCAGACCGTCGGACCAGCGCCGGCCCGGCATCGTGCGGCCGGTGAACTCGTCGACGATGACGATCTCGCCGTCCTTGACGATGTACTCGACGTCCTTGTTGAACATCACGTGCGCACGCAGCGCCGCGTTCAGGTGGTGCAACAGCCGTATGTTGGTCGCGTCGTACAGGCTCTCGCCTTCCTGCAGCAGGCCGGCGCCGAGCATGAGCTCCTCGACGTACTGGTGTCCTTCGTCGGTGACGTGCACCTGCTTCGACTTCTCGTCGGTCGTGAAGTGGCCGCGTCGCGCGATGCGCACCTGTGCAGTCTTGCCGTCCTTGACCAGCGCCAGGTCCGCGTCCCGGCTGTCGGCCATTTCGATCGCCGCCTCGAGCGTCCAGCTGCCGTCCTCGCTGTCTTTCGCGGCGAGCCGCTTGCCCTTCTCGTCCTCGACCAGCACCCGCTCGGCGCCGATCTCGTAATTCGTCGGCGTGTCCTTGTCGACCTCGTCGTGGCGCTTGAGCTTGGGGATCAGCTTGTTGATCTTCTGGTAGAGGTCGGTGTTCTCCTCGGTGGGCCCCGAGATGATCAACGGCGTGCGTGCCTCGTCGATCAGGATCGAGTCGACCTCGTCGACGATCGCGAAGTTCAGGCGGCGCTGCACACGGTCCTCGAGTGAGAACGCGAGATTGTCACGCAGGTAGTCGAAGCCGAGTTCGTTGTTGGTCGCGTAGGTAATGTCGGCGCCGTAGGCTTCCTTTTTCTCGGGCGGCGTCTGCCCGCTCTTCGCGACGCCGACGGTCATGCCGAGGAACTCGTAGACCGGGCGCATCCAGTCGGCGTCGCGCTGCGCCAGGTACTCGTTGACGGTAACGACGTGCACGCCTTCGCCCGACAGCGCGTTCAGGTAGGCGGGCAGCGTCGCGACCAGGGTCTTGCCTTCGCCGGTGCGCATTTCGGCGATGTTGCCGTCGTGCAGGACCATGCCGCCGATCAGCTGCACGTCGAAGGGCCGCATGCCGAGCGTCCGGCGCGCGGCCTCGCGCGCGACGGCGAAGGCCTCCGGCAGCAGGTCGTCGAGGCTGGCGCCGTCGGCCAGCCGCTCGCGGAACTCGGGCGTTTTCGCGGCCAGCGCCGCGTCGTCCAGGGCCTGGAGACCCTCCTCGAGCGAGTTGATGCGCTGGACGACCTTGGAATACTGCCGCAGCTGCCGCTGGTTGCGGCTGCCGAACATTCGGGTCAGAAAGTTTGCCACGCAGGGCTCCTGCTAGTGCCGACCGGTGCGGCGGGGGCCGCAGACAAAGTCGGGTATTTTACGTGCTGGACGGAAATTTTCATCACGCATCCGGCGCTTGCGCGGCGGGCGCGGGGCATCACAGGGTACTTGGGGCACCCGGGGCCATTGCAAGTTCCCGGGGCGGATCGGGGGCTGAAACGGCGGCCGCGGCCGGTCGGCCCGGCGGTGCCTACTCGGCGGAGCCTTCCCGGATGAACTTCACCGGATTGACCCGCTGCCCGCGGTGCAGGACCTCGAAGTGCAGGTTCGGGCCCGTGGCCCGGCCGGTATCGCCCATCAGGGCCACCGTCTGGCCCTTGCGGACCTCCTCGCCGACGGCGACGAGGTTCTCGGAGTTGTGTGCGTAGCGCGTCGAGTAGCCGTTGCCGTGGTTGATCTCGACCATCTGGCCGTAGCCGTAGCGCTTGGCCGACCAGGTGACGACGCCGTCGGCGACGGCGACGATCTCGGCGCCTTCCTTGCCGGCGAAGTCGACGCCGCGGTGGTTGGCCGGCTTGCCGGTGAACGGGTCGGTGCGCCGGCCGAAGTAGGAGGACATCCAGCCCGACTTGACCGGCCGGCCCTGCGGGTAGACGCGGTCGTTCAGGTTCTGGTTGAGGATCACGGACTCGAGCACGTTGAGCTGGGCCTCGCGGCTGTCGAGCTGGTCGGCGAGTCCCTGCATGGCCGTCAGTACCTCGGGCACCGCGACGGCCGAGCCGGTCGGATCGGGCTCTTCCGGGCCGCCGAGCGCCGGGGTCGAATCGAAGTCGAACTCGCCGTCGTCGATGTCGGCCATCTCGGTCAGGCGGCGGCCGAGCGCGTCGAGGCGGATGACCCGCGCGTTCATCTGGCCGATGCGCAGCGCCAGCGCATCGAGCGTGTCGCCCGTCGCCTGGCGGGTTTCCTCGATCGCGACCCGCTGCGCCTCGAGCTCGGCGTTCAGTGCCGCGGCGGTCTCCAGGCTGACGCCGGAACCGTTGTGCACGGAGAATACGTATCCACCCCAGAAAGCAGCGCCGCAGAAGGCGCTGATCACGAGCACGGCAAGCGCGGACGCGGTGTAGCCCGACAGGTTGATCTGCCGGGGCTTGCCGAACCCCTTGCCGAAAATGACTACGTTCATCAGCTACGCCCCGGACGCGTATCTAGGTGCACTTGCGTTACTGGGCGACCATCCCCCTTGCGGGCGGGCTGCCAGAACTGGCGCCCTCTTCGTTATTCTCAGCCTGTTACGGATGGTCACTTCGGTAGCCCCGCTATCATAGGGCCATCCCGGGCCCCTTAGATCGGTGGTTTTGCGTCCCCGTCTTTCGGCGGGTATGCCGTTGTCGGTCGGATCAATATGCATAATGGCGCTTTTCATTACAAGATTGCGTCATCAGAATAGCGACGCCGTTCACTCGACCGATCGGAAAAACGCCTACTTCGTCACATTCCATGACCATCACCCGCCTGGAAAAGCTGTTGAAATCCGCCACTTCCGGGCGGCTCGGCAAAGTTATCCAGACCGCTCAAGACATGCAGACGCTGACGGCGGCGCTGCGCGAGCCGCTGGACCCGGAGCTGGCCGCGGGCCTGGTTGCCGCGAGCGTGCGCGACGGCGAGTTGTCCGTGCTGGCGGATTCGCCGGCCTGGGCCTCGCGCCTGCGCTTCGAGGCGGACACGCTGCTGGCCGCGGCGCGCGCGGCGGGTGCAGAGGTCAGCCGCTGCCGCGTGCGCGTGGCCCGCGGCGGTGACGCTCAGGCGTAAACCGGCGTCGCGTAGGAAATCGGCGCCTTCGTGGCGTCGTCGAAGGTCACCTCTTCCCAGGCATCGCGGTCGGCGAGCAGGGCCCGCATCAGCTTGTTGTTCAGGTCGTGGCCCGACTTGAAAGCCGAGTACTCGCCGAGCAGGCTGCGGCCGAGCAGGTACACGTCGCCGATCGCATCGAGAATCTTGTGTACGACGAATTCGTTCGCGTAACGCAGGCCATCCTCGTTGAGGATCCGGTAGTCGTCCAGCACGATGGCATTGTCCATGCTGCCGCCGAGCGTCAGGTTGCGCTCGCGCAGGGCCTCGACGTCGCGCAGGAAACAGAATGTACGCGCGCGGCTCACTTCCTTCATGAACGAGGTCGACGAGAAGTCGATCGACGCTTCCTGTGACAGCTTGTTGAACACGGGGTGATTGAAGTCGATCCGGAAATTGACCTTGAAGCCGTTCAGCGGCTTGACCTCGGCCCACTTGTCGCCGGCCTCGACCCGCACCTTGCGCTTGATGCGCACGAAACGCTTGGCCGCGTTCTGCTCCTCGATGCCCGCCGACTGCAGCAGGAACACGAACGGCGCGGCGCTGCCGTCCATGATCGGCACCTCCGGCGCGGACAGGTCGATGTAGAGGTTGTCGATGCCGAGACCGGCCAGCGCGGACATCAGGTGCTCGACCGTGGCGACCTTGACGCCGTCGCGGGTCAGGGTCGTGCCGAGCATCGTCTCGCTGACCAGCGTCGGGTCCGCCGGGATGTCGACGGGTTCGTCGAGGTCCACGCGGCGGAACACGATGCCGGTGTTCTCCGCGGCCGGGCGCAGGCTCATGTAGACCTTTTCGCCGGTATGCAGGCCGACGCCGGTAGCGCGTATGGCGGTTTTCAGGGTGCGCTGTCGCAACATTGCACGAGAATCCTGTGAATGAATGGCGCCGCTTCGGGCCCGGTCGCTGCGACCGTGAGCATTGGACGGCCGCGCGTCAGAAACCGGTTCCGCTGCACGGCGCAGCGCACCCGGGACGAAAGCGCTGGCGCCGGGGCTTGCGGCCGTAGTCCGTGTCGGTAAAACACGGCGGCTTTTCAAGCACTTGGCGCCACTGCTTCAATCAAATTGCGCGAAAGATTACCACAGGCATCGGCCAGCACAAGCAGAAATGCACGGGCCTGTGCGGACCCGCCGATGCGAAAAGCGGCCGGCCGGGCAGATCCCGGCCGGCCGCGGCGGAGGCGGCGGTCCCGCGTCGAGTGAGCGCGACGCGCGGGCCGCCGGGGCTTGCGCGGTGCTCAGTCCGCCTGGCGTCGCAGGAACGCCGGGATGTCGAGCAGGTCTTCCTGCAGTCCGGCGTCCTCGATGCCGTCGCCGACGGCGCGCTTGCGCTGCACGGTCGGCTTGTCGAGCGTGTGGTAGTTCGGCTCGGCCGGGCTCGGGGGCGGCGGCGCCTCGCCGCCGCTGCGGCGCACGACCCGCATCGGCGCAGCGCTCTGCGCCACCTGCTTGCCGAGGCCGGTCGCGACGACCGTCACCCGGATGCGATCGGTCATGTCCGGGTCGATCACGGTGCCGACCACGACGGTCGCATCGTCCGATGCGAACTCCTTGATCGTGTTGCCGACCTCCTGGAACTCGCCGATCGACAGGTCCATGCCCGCGGTGACGTTGACCAGGATGCCGTTCGCGCCCGCCAGGTTGATGTCCTCGAGCAGCGGGCTCGAGACGGCCATCTCGGCCGCCTCGCGCGCGCGGTCCTCGCCGGACGACGAACCCGAGCCCATCATCGCCATGCCCATCTCGGCCATGACCGTGCGCACGTCCGCGAAGTCGACGTTGATCAGGCCCGGCCGCGTGATCAGCTCGGCGATGCCCTGCACGGCGCCCTGCAGCACCTCGTTCGCCGAGCGAAACGCATCGAGCAGCGTCGTGTCGCCGCCGAGTACCGTCAACAGCTTCTCGTTCGGAATCGTGATCAGCGAATCGACGTACTTGCCGAGCTCCGAGATGCCGTGCTCCGCGATCGCCATGCGCTTGCCGCCTTCCATGATGAACGGCTTCGTGACGACGGCGACGGTCAGGATGCCGAGTTCTTTCGCCACCTGCGCCACGACCGGCGTCGCGCCGGTGCCGGTGCCGCCGCCCCTGCCACCGGTGATGAACAGCATGTCCGCGCCCTCGATCACCTCCCGGATGCGGGCGCAGACCTACATGGCCGCCTGCCGGCCG
>CALALV010000035.1 GCA_937925605.1 uncultured Woeseia sp. | reverse complement strand
AGCCGCGGCGGCGGCGTGCGGCCCTCGATCTCGTCCAGCTCGGTGTGGCAGACGCCGCAGGCGGAGACCTCGACCAGGACCTCTCCGGGCCCGGGCACCGGCCGCGGCAGCCGCGCCGGGCAGAGCGGCGCGCTGCCCGGCTCCACCGGCGCGAGCCGCTCTAGCAGCATGGCGTTCATCCTGGCGGCCTTGCGATACATGACCAGTCACTATGCGCCGCGCATGCGGCGCCTGTCGACAGCCGGCCGGCTGCCGGCGCCCGCGGCTTGTGGCATGCTGGGAACCGGTCGGTTTCGCGAGCTAAGGTACGTGGCCAGCAAGTCCCCGCGTGAGATCGTCGGCGGCGGCGCTAAAAAAGTGCTGTATACGCTGTCGACCGTGCGTCGCATCGGCCTGATCGATTCGGCCAAGGCGCTGCGCTCGAAAAACACCTGCAAGGCCTGCGCGCTCGGCATGGGCGGCCAGCGCGGCGGCATGGTCAACGAGCTCGACGAGTTCCCGTCCGTCTGCAACAAGAGCGTGCAGGCGCAGTCCACCGACATCCAGCCGCCGATCCCGGACGAAATCTTCGAGCACCCGCTCGAGGAACTGCGCGAACTGAGCGGCCACGAGCTCGAGCACCTCGGCCGGCTCGGCCACCCGGTCTACAAGCCGGCAGGCGGCAAGCGCTACCGGCGCATCGGCTGGGACGAGGCGCTCGACCTCGCGGCCGGCCGATTCGCGGCAGCCGCGCCCGGACGCACCTTCTTCTACTCCTCGGGCCGCTCGTCGAACGAGGCCGGATTCCTGCTGCAGCTGCTGGCGCGGCTGTACGGCACGAATAACGTCAACAACTGCTCGTACTACTGCCACCAGGCAAGCGGCGTGGCGCTCGGCAACACGATCGGCACCGGGACGTCGACGGTCGAGCTCGCGGACCTGGCCGGCTGCGACCTCGTATTCCTGGTCGGCGCGAACCCGGCCTCGAACCACCCGCGGCTGCTGCACAAGCTGAAGGCGCTCAGGGACCGCGGCGGCGACGTCGTAGTGATCAACCCGGCCCGCGAGTCGGGCCTCGTGCGCTTCGCGGTACCGAAGAGCGCCGGTTCGATGCTGAAAGGCGGCGACTGGATAGCGAGCGAGTACCTGCAGCCGCGCATCGGCAGCGACATTGCGCTGCTGAAGGCGCTGGCGAAGGCCGTGCTCGAGCACGGCGCCGAGGACGGCGACTACATCGAGCGCTGGTGCGAGGGCTTCGAGGACTTTCGCGCAGACCTCGAGAGCAGCGACTGGAACGAGTTGCTGCGCGCCTGCGAGGTCGCGGAGGCGGACGTCCGCCGGGTCGCCCGGCTGTACTGCGAGGCGGAGAACGTCGTCTTCGCCTGGGGCATGGGCGTCACCCACCACGTGCACGGCGTCGAGAACATCGAGTACCTGAGCAACCTCGCGCTGCTGCGCGGCATGGTCGGAAAGCGCCACGCCGGCCTGCTGCCGCTGCGCGGGCACAGCAACGTGCAGGGCATCGGCACGATCGGCGTCAAGCCGGTGTTACCCGACGACGTCTACACGCGCATCGAGGAGCACCTCGGCGTCGAGCTGCCGCGCGGGGACGGCTACGACACGCTGGCAGGGCTCGAGGCCGCGGCCGACGGCCGGGTCGACGCTGCGTTGATGATGGGCGGCAACCTGTACGCGGCCACGCCGAACAGCCGCTTCGCCGCCGAAGCGCTCGACCGCATCGGCTTCAAGCTGTACCTGACGACGACGCTGAACCAGGGCCACGTGCACGGCGTGGACTCGGGCGAGGCCCTGGTCCTGCCGGTCACCGCGCGCGACGAGGAGCCGCAGGCGACAACCCAGGAGTCGATGTTCAATTACGTGCGCCTGTCCGACGGCGGCATCCGCCGGCTCGCGGACGTGCGCTCCGAGGTTACGATCCTGGCCGCGCTCGGCAGCCGCCTGCTGCCCGACTGCGGCCTCGATTTCAACCGCTTCGCCGAGCACCAGCGCATCCGCGAGGCCATCGCCGCGACGATTCCCGGCATGGAGGAACTCAAGGACATCGCGATCGCGAAGCGCGAGTTCCATATCCGCGGGCGCCTGCTGCACACGCCGGAGTTCCAGACCGCGTCGGGCCGCGCGCGCTTCGTCGTGCGCCCGCTGCCGGACGCGCTCGCGGATCGCGACGAGTACCCGTTCATGCTGACCAGCGCGCGCAGCGAAGGCCAGTTCAACACGATCGTCTACGAGGAGAAGGACAGCTACCGCGGCACCGACGACCGCTGGTCCGTGTTGATGCACCCCGAGGACATCGTCGCGCTCGGCATCGAGGCCGGCGAACGAGTGCACGTGGTCTCGGCACACGGCGAGATGCCCGGCGTTCGCGTCTACGAGTTCCCGATGCGCCGCGGCGACGTGATGGCCTACTTCCCGGAGGCGAATGCGCTGACCGGCCTGAGCCACGACCCGCGCAGCAAGACGCCGAACTTCAAGTCGGTGCCGGTGGCCATCCGCCCTGCCTGACGCTCAGCCCGCGTCCGGGTGCGGGAACGCGTCGCTGTCGTCTTCTCCCGGGCGCTCGCTCAGGCACGCAAAGTCTTTTTCCACCAGGATGCGCAGCGTGTCGGCGCCGGCCACGGCCTGCCCGGCGGCTATCGTCACCTCGGCACCGTTTGCCCAGCCGGCGGCAAGCTCCGCCGGCAACGTGACGCTTATGCGGTTGTCCCGGAAGTCCGCCGCGACCTCGGTCGCGGCCGCGTCCGCGCGGAGCCGGTACTCGAGCGCCTGCCCGCTGCCGAAGGGCGTCCGCTCGCGAACCTCGCCGCCCGCCCCGACCGCAGCGACCTCGGACTGCGTCAGCCGCAGTCGCAGGGAATCCCCCCGTAACCTCAGTTTCATCGCGCCTGCCCGGGGCACCGGCCCCCACACCGTGCATTGTGACGCATCGCCAGCGCCGATCGCACGTGAAGAATGGCGCCGAGGCGGTAGAATATGGCCACCCGGGATGAGGACCGCCCGAAGCCGGCAGTCGACCGGCCGGGAGGGAGATGCCATGCCGAAGGAGCCAGCGCCCGCCAGCGAGCAGGAACAGGCGCGCCTCGAGGCGCTCCGTCGCTACGAGATCCTCGACACGCCGCCCGAGTCCGCCTACGACGACGTCGTGCGCCTGGCCGCGGCCATCTGCGACACGCCGATTGCCCTGTTGACGCTGGTCGACGAGGACCGGCAGTGGTTCAAGAGCAAGCTGGGCCTCAGCGTCAGCCAGACTCCGCGCGAAGTCGCATTCTGCTCGCGGGCCATCGCCGGCACGACGGTCATGCAGGTGCGGGACGCGCGCGTCGACGCGCGCTTCGCCGACAACCCGCTCGTCACCGGCGAGCCGCACATCGTGTTCTATGCCGGCGCGCCGCTGGTGACGCCGGACGGCTACCGCATCGGCACCGTGTGCGTGATCGATCACCGGCCCCGTGAACTGAACGAGGAGCAGACGGATGCGCTCGCGGCGCTGTCGAGTCAGGTGATCGCGAATCTCGAACTGCGCCGCACCCTCGCCATGGCGGACCGGGCGCGGCAGGCACTGGCGGACGAGGTCAGGTTCCGCAACGCCGCGGAAACGGCGCGACGGCTGTCAGACTCGTTCATGCGCGCAACGATCGATTCGTTGCGAGACAACATCGCGATCGTCGACAGCCGCGGCGACATCGTGCACGTGAACCGCAGCTGGGCCGAGTTCGCGGAGAACAACTGCCCGGAAGAACTGCTCGACCGGACCGGGCCGGGCGTGAACTACCTGGCGGTGTGCGATCGCGCTGTTGCCGCCAACTGCGCGCACGCGGCGGAGGTTGGCGATGCAATGCGCCGCATTCTCGCGGGCGACGATGCGCAGTTCACGCTCGAATACCCCTGCCACTCGCCGAAAGAGCAGCGCTGGTACGTCGTCCGCATCACCGCCTTCAGCTGCGGCGCGGACCGCCACGCGGTCGTCACGCACCGCAACGTGACCGCGCGCCGGCGCGCGGACGCGCAGGTCCGCCAGCTGAATACGCAGCTCGAAAAGCGCGTCGCCGCGCGCACTGCGGACCTCGAGCAGGCCTACGCGACCCTGCATGCTAGCGAGGAGAAGCTGCGCTCGCTGTTCGAGAACGCCCGCCTCGGCGTGCTCGTGCTCGGCGCAGACGGCAGCGTTCTCAATGCCAACGACGCCTTCCTCGAGATGACGGGCAGCGCGCGCGAGACCACGATAGGCAGCAATTTTCTCGACTGCGTGGACGACGAGGATCGCGTGCTGGTCGCAACGCAGATGAACGCGATGATCGACGGCGGACTGCCCGGCTGCGAGCTCGAACTGCGCAGCCGCCTGTTCGGCGAGGCCTACGGCGCCTGGCGACACGTCAGCATGAGCGCGGTGCACGACCGTCAGGGCAACGTGCACCAGGTCATGGCGCTGGTGCAACCGCTGTCCGGCGAGCGCGAGACCGAGCTGCAGCGCGACCGCTTCTTCCGGCACTCGGTCGACATGCTGGTCATCGCGGACCTCGACGGCCGCCTGCATCGCTGCAATCCCGCCTCGGAGCGCATCCTCGGTTACACCGAGGACGAGCTGTGCTCGATGAACTACCTGGACCTCGTGCACCCGGACGACCGCGCGCACGCCGCGGAGGAAATCTCGAGGCTGCAACGCGGCGAGGACGTCGAAGCGCTCGAAGTCCGCATGCGGCATCGCGGCGGCGAGTACCGCCAGGTGGCCTGGACCGCTACGCCCTGGACCTCGGAGGGCCTGATGCTCGCGAACGGCCGCGACGTCACGCGCCGGCGCGCGGCCGAGCGCACCATGCGCGAGCAGCAGCGCATGCTCGAGCGCGCCGAACAGCTCGCGGAACTGGGCAGCTGGCACTACGACCTCGCCGGTCGCAGGGTTTTCTGTTCGGCCGCGCTGCAGCGGATCGCCGGGCGCGAGCCGGTGCCGGGCGCGATCGGGCTCGACGAGCTGCTCGGCTTTGTCGTCGGGGGCGATCGCAGGCGCCTGCGCCAGGCGATCCGTGCCGTTGCCGACGACGGCAAGCCGGCACGCATCCGTGTCAGGCTGCAGCGGACCGACGGCGAGATCCGGCTGCTGCAGGTCTCCATGGACGTGGCCCGCGACCCGTCCGCCGGTACCTACGCCGTCATCGGCGCCTGCCTCGACGTCACCGATACCGAGCGCACGCTCGATCGCCTGCGCACCTCGGAAGCCCAGCTGCGGGCGCTGACCGAGAAGTTCGAGCGCATCCGCGAGCAGGAGCGCGCCAGCATTTCGCGCGAGGTCCACGACGAGCTCGGGCAGGTGCTGACGGCGCTGAAGATCGACCTGACGCTGCTCGCGCGCGACGTCGGCGACGCGGATCGGCGCCCGGACGACGAGGCGATCCGGGCATCGCTGCGCTCCATGGAGCGACTCGTCGACTCGACGATCGACAGCGTGCGCAGCATCGCCACCCAGCTGCGGCCGGAAGTGCTCGATGCCTTCGGGCTGGTGCCTGCCATCGAGTGGCATGCCGGCGAATTCGAGAAGCGCACGCAAATACGCTGCGTCTTGCGGGCCTCCGGCGAGCAGCCGGAGCTGTCGGCCGACACGCGCACGGCGCTGTTCCGCATCGCGCAGGAAGCGATGACGAACGCGGCGCGACATGCGGGCGCGGACCGCATCGACGTGCTGATCCGTGCGCAGCCCGACGGCATCTACCTGTCGATCGCCGACAACGGCCGCGGTGTCACTGACGAGGAACTGCTGCAGTCCAGCTCGCTCGGCGTGCTCGGCATGCGCGAACGGGCCACGATGGTCGGCGCGAGCTTCGAGATCCGCGGCGAGCCCGGCGACGGCACCGTCGTCAGGGTGCACCTGCCGGTCGACGCCGACGGGCGCAGGCTGCGGGTCGTCGGCGGCCTGCAGGCATGATCCGGGTACTCGTCGCCGACGACCACGCGCTGATCCGGGAAGGCCTCGCGAAGGTCTTCGGGCGCGAGAACGACATCGACGTGCTGGCCGAGGCCCGCGACGCGCACGAGGCGATCAGTCTCTCGCTGTCGCTCGACGTGGACGTGGTCATCCTCGACGTCAACATGCCCGGCCCCAGCGGCCTCGAGGCACTGAACCGCATTCTCGTCGGCAAGCCGGACCTGCCCGTGCTGATGCTGAGCATGCTGCCGGAGCGGGACTTCGCCGTGCGCATGCTGCGCGCCGGCGCCGCCGGCTTCGTCTCCAAGGAGAGCGCCGCCGACGACATCGTCGAGGCCGTGCGCCGGGCCGCGGGCGGCAACAAGTACGTCAGCCCCAGCGCCGCCGACCACTTGGCCGCCGAGCTCGCCCGCCCGCGCGGCGACACGCCGCACGAACTGCTGTCGAACCGCGAGTTCCAGGTGCTGCGCATGATCGCCTCCGGGCAGGGCACGCGCGAGATCGCGGAGGGGCTCGAACTCAGCGTCAACACGATCGCGACCTACCGGCGCCGCATCCTCAGGAAACTGGCGCTGCGCTCGGACGTCGAAGTCACGCGCTACGCGATGGAGCACCGGCTGCTCGACTGACGCGGCCGTTCCTTGTCACGGATTCCGTGACAGCGGACTCATCCGTTCCGTGATTCGAAAATCAGTCGCTGCCCGATCCCCGCGGGGCGGCCCGATCGGTAGGGTATGTCACCGTACCCGGGACCGCGAGCCGCCAAGTTGTTGAAAATACTGATCGCCGATGATGCCGAGCTGCTGCGCCGGCGCATGATTTCGCTGCTGTCCCGGGTGCCGGGCGTCACGACCATCCTCGAGTCCGTGGACTGCGCCGGCACGCTGGCGGCGATCGAGCAGGAGCAGCCGGACGTGGTGCTGCTCGACCTGCGGCTGCCGGACGGCTCGGGCCTCGACGTGCTGCGCGAGCTGGAAGGCCGCGCGCAGCGGCCGCGCGTGCTGGTCCTGACGACCTGGAGCGGTGCCGACGTGCGGCAGCGCTGCCTGGACGCCGGCGCCGAGAACTTCTTCGAGAAGGGCACCGGCTTCATGGCGGCCGTGGACGCCGTCGAGGCGATGGCAGCGGGGACGGCCGCGTGAGCGCGCGCATGCCGCTCGGCGGCACGCCCGCAGCGGGCAAGGCGGTGCGGGGACCCGGCACCGCCGCCGAGGGCATGACGGTGCTGATAGCCGAGGACCACGACTTCCAGCGCCGCGCCCTCGCCCACATGATGCGCGCGCTCGGCGCCGACGACGTGCTGGAGGCCGCTAACGGCGCCGAAGCGCTCGAGCGGCTGCACGCGGCATCCGGCGTCGACCTGATCCTCTGCGACCTCGACATGCCGACGATGGACGGCATGGAATTCATGCGCCACCTGGGCCAGCTGGGCTCCGCGGCCGGCGTGATCATCACGAGCGCGCACGACAGCAACGTCATCAACTCCGTGCAGATCATGACGCAGGCCTACGGCGTGCGCCTGCTCGGCGTCATTGAGAAGCCGGCTACGCGCCGGTCGGTCGGCGAGCTGCTGGAGCAGGATGCGCGCGAAGCGGGCCTGAAGCGCACACAGACTTTTTCCACCGCGCCCGCGTTCGGCGTGGAGGAGATCCTGGCCGGCATCGAAGCCGGCCAGTTCGAGCCTTTCTTCCAGCCGAAAGCCAGGCTCGGCAGCGGCCGCATCGTCGGCGCGGAGGCGCTCGCGCGCTGGCTGCACCCGGAACGCGGCATCGTCGCACCCTACGCATTTATCGAACCGCTGGAGTCCTGCGGCAGGCTCGACAGCCTGACGTTCACCATGCTGGAGCAGGCCGCTTCCGCCTGCCGCGCGTGGAACGACGAGGGCCTGGACCTCAGCGTGTCGGTCAACCTGTCGCTGACCTCGCTGACCAACACCGACCTCGCCGACCGGATCACCGACACGGTGCGCGGCGAGGGGCTGGACGCATCGCGGGTCACGCTGGAAATCACCGAGTCCGCCGCGATGACCGACGTCGCACCCGCGCTGGAGAACCTCGCGCGGCTGCGCCTCCGCGGTTTCGGGCTCGCCATCGACGACTTCGGCACGGGCTTCTCTAGCATCCAGCAGCTCGCGCGCATCGCGTTCACGGAACTCAAGATCGATCGCAGCTTCGTCGCCAGGATGACCGACAAGAACGAAGCCCGGGCTATCGTCGAGGCCAGCATCGACATGGCTCGCCGCCTGAACATCCAGTCGATCGCCGAAGGAATCGAGACGCAGGCTGAGTGGAACGCACTCAGGCACGCCGGCTGCGACCTCGGCCAGGGCTATTTCATCTCGCGCCCGGTCGACGATGCGCAGTTCCGTGCGCTGGTGCGGAAAGCCTCCCCGTGACCCCGGAGCGGCACGGCCGGTCGATCGTCGCGACGCTGGACAGCGCGCTGACGCGCATCCTGCTGGTCGCAGCGGGATACGCGGCCCTGGAGGTCGTCGGCAAGCATATCGCGCTGCCCTACACCTCGGCATCGCCGCTCTGGCCCGCCGCCGGCTTCGCGCTCGCCTGCCTGATGGCCGGCGGCCTGCGCCTGTGGCCCGGGGTCCTGCTCGGCGGCCTCGCGGCGGACCTGCTGGCGCCCAACGTCGTCGTTGTCGACGCACCGGTTTTTTTCGACAGCCTGCTGTTCGCCCTCGGCCCGACCGCGCAGGCCTGCCTCGGCGCCTGGCTCGTGCGCCGGCGCCGGGCGGGACTCGGCGCCGGCAGCAGGCGCAGCGCGCTGCAGCTGACCCTGCTCGCCGGGCCGGTCGCCTGTATGGTCAGCGCGAGCTGGGGCGTCACGCTGCTGCACCTGTCCGGCTACCTGGGTTCCGGGGAGACCCTGTCGACCTGGGTACTCTGGTGGTTCGGTGACACGCTCGGCGTGCTGTTCTTCGCGCCGCTCGTGCTGCTGGCAATTCCGGGCACCGAGCGCTACTGGCCGGAGCGCAGCCTGCGCTCCGCGCTGCCGCTGATCGGCGCCATGGCCATCCTGGTGCCGAGCGTGTACTGGTTTCACTACGCCGAGGAGGCAGACGCGCGCCGGCCGCTGCTGCTGCAGGCCGAGCGCGCTGCGGACCTGAGCGCCGAGCGGCTGCGCGGCGCGGCAGCCGCCGTGCTGGCGACGGCCAGTTATCGTTCCGCGTCCCGCCGGGTCACCGTCGACGAATTCGAGAAGTTCGCGAGCGGCGTCATGACCGACTCGCTGATCGGGCTCGCCTGGGTTCCCCGCGTGCCGCACGATCGCATCGATTCCGTGGTTGCACAGGCGCGGGCGGCCGGCCTGTCCGACTTCGGCCTGCTGGAGCGAGGACCGGACGGTTTCCGGCCCGCACAGTCGCGCATTGACCACTTCCCGCTGCTGCACCTGCACGTGGCGGCCGGACAGACCGCGCCGCCGCTCGGCTATGACCTGGCATCGGAGCCGCTGCGCGTCGAGACTATCGCCAGGGCCAGGGACAGCGGCCTGCCTGCCGCCAGCGCGCCGGCCGACCTGCGCGCCGACGGCAAGCAGTCAATCCTGCTGCTGGTGCCGGTATTTGCAGGCGACGTCGATCCGCTCGACCTGCCGCTCGAGCAGCGGCGCGCTGCCCTGCTCGGTTTCGTCGCCGGCGCAATCGATCCGCTGGCCGTCGCGAGTACGCTGGCAGCGACGACGGCAACGGACGGCGTGGTCTTTCGCCTCGCGGACGCCGCCGACGGCGCCGCGCCGCTGTCGATCCTGGACGCGGCCGGCTCGACCGCGATTCCCCTGTTGAGCCGCGATATCGACTTCTTCGGCCGCAACTGGCGGCTCGAGGCCTTTGCGCCTTCCGGCTACTGGACGGCCGGGACCAGCGCGAAGGCCCTGGTTTTCCTGCTCACCGCCCTGCTCGGCGCGCTGCTGATCACCGTGCAGACGCTCGCGGCAGCGATGCAGGGCCGCGCGGTCCGGCTCAAGGTCATCGCCCGTACCCGCGCGCTCGGCGAAAAGCGCCGCCGGCTGGATGCCGCACTGCACATCGCGCACATCGCCGGCTGGCAGCTCGATCTCGAGCGCGACGAACTGACCCTCGACGACCGCTCTTTCGAATTGCTCGGCACGAGCGCCGCCCGCGAAGGCGGCTACGTGATGAAGCCGCGGGACTGGGTGATGCGCTTCGTGCACCCGGACGACGCGCGTGGCGTCATCGAGGCGCTGGCCCGGGCGGTCGACGAGGAGGCAGGAGCGCTGAGCGTTCCCCGCGAGTTCCGCGTGCGCCGCCGCGATGGCGAGATCCGTCACCTGCTGATGCACTTCGACGTCGACGTCGACGAGCACGGACGCCCGCTTCGCGTACTCGGCAGCACGCAGGACATCACCGAGCGGAAGAAAACCGAGATCGCGTTGCGCGAGAGCGAGGAATACAGTCGCAGCATCCTGCAGAGCAGCCGCGACTGCATCAAGGTGCTGAGCCTTGACGGCCGCCTGCTCGACGTCAATCAAGCCGGCTGCGAGGTGCTCGGCATCGGCAGCGTCGCTGAAGTGCAGGGTAGCGACTGGCGCAAGACCTGGACGGACCCCGCCGACCACGATGCCGCCTGCGACGCCATCGACAGGGCCGCGGCCGGCGGCACTGCGCGCTTCACCGCCGCGACCACCGGCGCGGACGGCGAGAAGTATTGGTGGGACGTCGTCATGAGCCCGATCGCGGATGCCGCCGGCAATCCGCGCAGCCTGCTCTGCGTGACGCGCGACATCACCGAGGAACGCGGATCGCGCGACAAGATCCGGCGCATGAACGAGAGCCTCGAGGAGGAAATCCTGCGGCGCAATGCCGAGCTCGTGTTCAGCGAGCGCGAATTGCGCGCGATATTCGACGTCGCCGCGGTCGGCATCGCGCACGTCGACCGCGACAACCGGGTCCTGCGCGTCAACCCGCGGCTCTGCGAAATCGCGGGCTTCGAGATGGACGACTTCATCGCCGAGGATCATTATGCGCGCACGCATCCGGAAGACAGCGAGCACGAACAGAAGCTGATCGCCGAGCTCATGAGCGGCGAGATCGAGACCTACGAGCTGGAGAAGCGCTACCTGCGGCCGGACGGTCGCACGATCTGGGTCCGGGTCAGCGGCTCGCTGGTGCGCGACGACGAAGGCCAGCCGCTGTACCGCGTCGCGGTCGTCAGCGACATCAGCGACGCGCGTGCCGAGAGCGAGCTGCGCATCGCGAGCGAGCGTCGCTACCGCGAACTGTTCGAGCGCAACCCGATGCCGATGTTCACCTACGACCCGGCGACGCTCGCAATCACGTCGGTCAACGATGCGGCCGTGGTGCACTACGGCTACAGCCACGAGGAGTTCGTGGCCATGCACCTGCCGGAACTGTCCACGCCGGACCGGCGCAGCGACGTCGAAGCGCTGCTCACCGGGCCGCAGCAGGGACTGGCTCGCCCGCGCGAAGTCACGCACCAGACGAAGGACGGCGAGCACATCGTCGTCGAGATCTCGTCGCACGACGTCGACGAGGAAGGGCGCGCGGTGCGCCTGGTCATCGCGAACGACGTCACCGAACGGAAGCGCGCGACCGAACTGCTGGAAGGACAGAAACGCGTCCTCGAGGGCATCTCCGCCGGAGCGCCGGTCGGCGAGTCGCTGCAGGCACTGGCACGGCTCGCGCAGTCCTCGAGACCGGGGCTGCGCGCCGCGGTCATGACCGTCGATACCGACGGCGTGTTGCGCACCGCGACGACTGCAGACCTGTCGCCGGCCTACGCGGCCGCCGCCGATACCGCGGCCGACGGCGACGGCTTCTTCGCCGAGCTCGCCCGTTGCCGCGATTCGCTCGTGGTCGCCGACATTGCCTCGGACGCGCGCTGGCAGCCGGGTTCGCTCCGCGCGCTGGCGGCCGACGAGGGGCTGGCTGCCTGCTGGTCGATGCCGATACTCGACGCGGCGGGCGACGTGCAGGGCGTGTTCGTGATCTACCACGACGAGCCGCGCCGGCCGAGCCGCGCCGAGGGCGACCTGGTCGACACGCTGGCGCGCACGGCCGCGATCGCGATTACGAGCGAGCGCGAGACGCGCCGCCTGCGCGAGAGCGAGGAGCGCTTTCGCCAGACCTTCGAGAACGCGCCGCTCGGGATGCTGCATGTCGGCACCGACGGCCGGTTCACGCGCGCCAACCCGAGCATTGCCCGGATCATCGGCTACAGCGAGGAGGAACTGCGCGAGCATACCGCCGACACGCTCTCGCATCCCGAGGACGTCGAACTCGGCAAGGATCAGCGCGCACGCCTGTTCGCGGGCGAAATACCGATGTACTCGGTCGAGAAGCGCTACGTCCGCAAGGACGGCAGGATCGTCTGGCTCAGCGTCACGATTTCCACGGTACGGAACGACGCCGGCGCCATAGCCTATGCCATCGCCCTGATCGAGGACATCAGCTGGCGCAAGGAGGCCGAGGCGCGCCTGCACGAGCAGCAGGAAATCAATCGCCTGCTGCTCGAGAACCTGACCGAGGGCGTCGTCGCCTGCGACGCCGACGGCCAGCTGATGCTGTTCAACAAGGCGGCGCGCGAGTGGCACGGCGCCGACCCGCGCGAGATTCCCGCGGCGCAATGGTCGGACTACTACGACCTGTTCCACAGCGACGGCGAAACGCCCCTCTCGACCGATGACATTCCGCTGATGCGGGCGTTTCGTGGCGAGCGAGTCAAGAACGTCGAAATGAGCATCGTGCGCAAGGGTCACCCCCCGCGCAGCGTGCTGGCTTCCGGGGCGCCGCTGCTCGATACGGAGGGCCGCAAGCGCGGCGCCGTGGTCGTGATGCACGACGTCACCGTGCGCCGCCAGTCACTGCAGAAGCTGGAACGCGCCGCCGAGAAGCTGCGGGCCGCCAACGCGGCCGTTGAACACGAACGGGCCTCGCTCGCGCGGCGCGTCGCGGAGCGCACGGCGGAACTGACGACGGCGAACGACCAGCTCGCCGCGGCCAGGGACGCCGCCGAGGCCGCCTCCCGCGCGAAGTCGACGTTCCTGGCCGTGATGAGCCACGAGATCCGCACGCCCATGAACGGCATTCTCGGCATGGTCGACGTGCTCTCCCAGAGCCGGCTGTCCGACGACCAGGAGGACGCCGTCCACACGATCCGCGATTCGTCGTTCTCGCTGCTGCGCCTGATCGACGACATCCTCGATTTTTCGAAAGTCGAGGCGGGCCGCCTCGAACTCGAGCGGACGCCGACGTCGCTGTCGGACGTGGTCGAAAGCGTCTGCGACGCGCTGACGCCGGAAGCGCTCGGCAAGGACGTCGACCTGCGCCTGTTCATCGAACCGACGGTCCCGGCCAGCGTGCTCGGTGACCCTATACGACTGCGCCAGCTGCTTTACAACCTGGTCGGCAACGCGATCAAGTTCTCCGGCGGCCGGCCGGACTTGCGCGGGCTCGTCGAGGTACACGTCGAGAGCGCCTGCGATGCGCCGCTGGACGTCCGCTTCCGGGTCCGGGACAACGGTGTCGGCATCGCCCCCAAGGTGTTGCCGACGCTGTTCGATTCGTTCACGCAGGCCGAGGTCTCGACGACCCGGCGCTTCGGCGGCACGGGACTCGGCCTCGCCATCTCGAAGCGGCTCGTCGAACTGATGGGCGGAAGGATCGAGGTGGACAGCACCCCGGGCGCAGGTTCAGAGTTCACGGTCCACGTCCCGTTCGAGGCGGCAGACGCCGGCATGCTCACCCGGGAATTCGATCTCGAGGGCCTGCACACGGTGCTCGTCGAAGACGACGACAGCGATACGCGCGCCCTCGCCGCCTACCTGGCGAGCGCCGGTTCCCGGGTCGATACCGCGCCGGACGCGGATGCCGCCGCTGCGCTGGCTGCGGCCGAGGAGCACCCGGTCATCGTGGTCCGGCACGTAGCGGGTGCCGCCCCGCCGGACGCGCAGCTCGTCGCGGAATGCGCCGCATACGACGAGCAGGTCAACCTGCTGATCACGCGCGGGCCCCGCGGCGGCGCGCGCATCCTGGCGCCGTACATCGTCGTGTTGCAGGCCAGCGCGATCCGGCGCCGGGACTTTCTCGCGGCAGTCGCCGTCGCGGCCGGACGCGCGTCCCCGGAGGTGCGGCGGGCACGGCAGGGCGAGCTGGTCCGCGGACAGCTGGTGGCGCCGAGCGTCACGCAGGCGCGCGACGACGGCCGGCTGATCCTCGTGGCCGAGGACGACCCGATCAACCAGAAAGTCATACTGCGACAGCTGGCGCTGCTCGGCTATGCCGGGGAGCTTGCTGCAAACGGCGCCGAGGCGCTCGCGATGTGGCGCGGCGGCGACTACGCGCTGCTGCTGACCGACGTGCACATGCCGGAGCTCGACGGCTACGAGCTGGCGAGCCGGATCCGCGCCGAGGAGTCGAACGGAGACCGCCTGCCGATCCTCGCGCTCACGGCCAACGCGCTGCGCGGCGAGGCGGAACGGGCGCGCGCGGCGGGCTTCGACGCCTACCTGACCAAGCCGCTGCAGTTGTCGGTGCTGGGCGAAACGCTGGCCGCGTGGATCCCGCCGGGCAAGTCGGGATGGACAGCGGACGGCGACGCGGCGCCGGCCGACGCGGGGTCGGCGGTCGACGTGAACGTCCTGCGCGACATCATCGGCGACGACACCGGGATGCTGCACGGGTTCCTGCGCGAGTATCTCGATGCCTCGCCGGGCCAGGTCGCGGAGCTGAAGCAGGCGCTCGCGGCGGGTGACAACCGGCAGCTCGCGAGCCGCGCGCACCGGCAGAAGGGCGCGGCCCGGGCGATCGGCGCGACGCGGCTCGGCGACCTCTGCGCGGAACTCGAGAACGCCGCGCGGGCCGAAGACGAGAGCCAGGTGCGCGACCTGGTGGCGAGGCTGGAGGCGCAGGCCGCCGCGGTCGACGCCGAAATCCGCCGGCTGACCGGCGCAGAACGGCAGCTCGGTGCCGAGGAGTACAGCTCGTGAGAATGCGCTGCGTATTGCTGGCATCGCTGCTGCTGGTTGCCTGCACGCCGCCGGAACCGCCGCTGCGCGTCGGGCTGCTCGAGTGGCCGCCCTACGCGATCGCCTGGCTTGCAGTAGACGACCCCGCGCTCGATGAACACGGCGTCGAGTTCGTCGAGTTCCAGTCGCCCGCGGAGGCCCGGCGCGCCTACCTGGTCGGCGGCATCGACATCGTCGCGCTGACCTTCGACTACCTCGTCGAGCTCTCCGACCGCAGCGATGACCACCGGGCGCTCATCGTCATCGACGAGTCCCTGGGCGGCGATGCGGCCATCAGCCGGCAGCCGGTCGAAGAACTCGGCGACATCCGGGGGCTGCGCGTCGGCATCGAGGCCAGCGAGCTCGGCGCCTTCTTCGCCAGCCGGCTGCTCGACGAGGCCGGTCTCGCGCCGCGCGACATCGTGCCGGTATTCGTGGATTTCCCCGACCAGCTCGCCGCCTGGGATGCGGGCGACGTGGACGTGCTGCTGACCTGGGAGCCGACGAGAACCGAGCTGCTCGAGCGCGGCGGACACGAGATCTTCTCGAGCGCCGACATTCCCGGGGAGATCATCGACGTATTCATTGCCCGCAAGGATCTGCTCGAACGGCGCCCGCAGCACGTGCGGGCGTTCGCCGCGGCCTGGTTCCGCGCACTCGAGCGCTTTGCCGCCGACCCCGCCGCGGCGGCGGAGATCCTCGCGCCGCGCCTGCGCCTCGAGCCGGAAGAGTTCCTGCGGGCCATCGACGGCACCGGCCTGTTCACGCTGCGCGATAACCACCGTGTACTCGGCGGCGGCGACGCGGAATTCCTGGCGACGCTCGGGCGCGTCGTCGAGTCCGAATCGCTGCGGAATCGCGGCGTGACCGGCGCAACCCTGCCCAGGCTGTTCACGCCGGCCGCCCTGCCGCCGCGCGCGGACGGCGACCGCTAGGCGAGCCGGCGCGAGACCAGGATGAATTACCCGCTGCGCTACCTGATCCCCGCAATGCTGCTGCTGGTCGGCCTGCTCGCGGCGGGCGCGGTCGGGCTGACCAGCATCCGCATGTCGAACGCGAGTGCCGAGAAACTGGTCACGGAGCTCCTGACCACGGTCAGCAACCAGGCCGCCTCGGACGTCGCCGCGGGCCTGCGCCGCGACAACCCGGGGCGAATTCGCAACGCGATCGAACAGCTGCTCGTCATGCGCGGACTCCATCTCGCGCTGCTGATCGACTCGAACAACCAGGTCCGCTTCAGCTCGGACAGCGTCTACCAGGGCAAGCCGATCGACGCGCTGACCGAGCCGCAGATGTCGGGGGTGCTGGACCGGGTCCGCCGCGATGACATGCAGGCTTACCAGGTCGACGGCGACCTGCTGTACTTCGCCAGCATGGTCAGCGACAGCCGGCCGCGGCTGTTTACCAACCAACCCTCGGGCCACACGCTGCTGCTGGTCTACGACATGGCCGCGACCCAGGTCGGTCAGCAGGCAGCGGCCATCAACCAGGCCCTGATCATCGGGATCACGGTGCTGGGGCTGAGCTTCGCCGCGTGGCTGTTCCTGAACAACGCGCTGTTCGGCCGGATGTCCGGCCTCGTCGACGCCAGCCGGCGCATCGGCGAGGGGGAGCTGCGCACGCCGATCCGCGTGAGCGGCAGGGACGAGATCGCGGCACTCGGGCAAGCGCTCGACCACATGCGCGTCGAGCTTTCCGAGAAGCAGGGCGAACTGCTGCTGACCGCCGAGGATCTCGAGGCCGCCAAGTCCGCCGTCGAACGCGAACGCGCGATGCTCGCCGAGCGCGTGGAGCAACGCACCCGCGAGCTGACCCGCACCAACGAGGCGCTCGCGAAAGCGCGCGATGACGCCGAGGCCGCGTCGCGCGCCAAGAGCGCGTTCCTCGCCACCGTCAGCCACGAGATCCGCACGCCTATGAACGGCGTGCTCGGCGCGATGGAGTTGCTGGAGCGTTCGGGCCTCGACGGCCAGAAGGCCTCGTTGCTGCGCACGGCACAGGAATCCGCCCGCTCGCTCCTGTCGCTGCTGAACGACCTGCTGGACATGGCGAAAATCGAGGCCGGCAAGCTCGAGGTCGCCGCCGCGCCGGCATCGGTCGAGTCGCTCGTCGACAGCGTCGTCGCCACCTGGACCCCGACTGCCGCCGCGCGCCGGATCCGCATCACGCGCATCGTCGATCCGGACGTGCCGGCGTGGGTCGTGACTGACGCGTTCCGGGTGCAGCAGGTGCTCGGCAATTTCGTCAGCAACGCGGTCAAGTTCACCGACGACGGCCATATCGAGGTGCGCGCGACAGTGAAGGAACGCGGCGCACGCGATTGCCGGCTGGTCTTCACGGTCAGCGACACGGGTGTCGGGATCGAGCCCGATGCGCTCGACAAGCTGTTCCAGCCGTTCGAACAGGGCGCGGTCGAGGTTGCACGGCGCACGGGCGGTACGGGCCTGGGGCTCGCCATTTGTCGCGGCCTGGCCCACCGGCTGGGCGGCAAGGTCGCGCTGTCGAGTTCACCGGGACGCGGCACGACGGCAAGCGTCGAACTGCCCGTCCGCATCGCCGAGTCGCCGCGCAGTGCTGCGAACGGCACGGCGCGCCAGGGCGACTCGGCGATCAGCGCGCTGCTCGAGACCGGCAGCCCGGACGTGCGGATCCTCGTCGTCGACGATCACCCGGTGAACCGGCTCTTGCAGGTGCGCCAGGTCGAGCAGCTCGGCGCGCACGCGGACACGGCAAGCGACGGCATCGCCGCCCTCGCCAAGCTCCGGTCCCGGCCGTTCGACATCGTCATCACCGATTGCGAGATGCCGCAGATGGACGGCTTCGAGCTGGCGCGCGTGATCCGCGACAGCGAGGCTGACTACCGCAACGTGCCGATCATCGCCTGCACGGCACACGCGCTGCCGGACATCGAACAGCGCTGCACGGAAGCCGGCATGAACGCGGTACTGACCAAGCCCATGCGACTGGACGACCTCGCCGAAAAGCTGCGTCGCTACTGGCCGCAGGTCGAGAACGGGCCCGTCGCGCCGGCACAGCCCGCGCCGCGTCCCGGCGACGTCATCGACGAGGCGGCCCTCGACCTGCTGACCGGCGGCGACATCGAGCTGCGTGAGGACATGCTGCGCGCTTTCGTCAAGGACAACCGGGAAGCGCTCGAGCTGGCGCAGGCGTCGATCGAAACCGGCAATTTCGGACAACTGCGCGAGCTGGCGCACCGCAACAAGGGTGCCTGCGCGATCTTCGGTGCCCTCGCCCTCGGCGATGCATTCGCCGAGCTGGAGCACCGCGCGAAGCAGGCGCCCGTGGACGAAGCCGGCATCGGCCAGGCGCTGGTGCGCCTGCGCACGGAGAGCGAGCGAATCGAGGCGCAGTTGCCGCTCGCCGAGGGCGCCGGCTGACGCGGCCGATACCAGTTGTTACAGCGTGCGGCTTAAATGTCGCGACGGTGCGCGCGATAATCCGGTCAGTTCCGGAGAAGCCAGTGCATCGCAAACCGCACCTGCCCGAGAAGACCTGCAAGAGCTGCGGCCGGCCGTTCGCCTGGCGGCGAAAGTGGGCGCGCGACTGGCAACAGGTTCGCTACTGCTCCGAGCGCTGCCGCCGCCAGCGCCGTCGCGATGCCTGAAGGTCCCGAGATCCGCCTGGCGGCCGACCGGGTCGCCGGCGCGCTGCTCGACGACCCGCTCGAGGACGTCTTCTTCGGGCCGGCGCGCCTGCGCAGGCACCGCGATGCGCTGCTCGGCGCAACGGTCCGCGCCGTCGACACGCGCGGCAAGGCGATGCTGACCCGCTTCGACAATGGCCTGACCCTGTACAGCCACAACCAGCTGTACGGCCGCTGGTACACGACGGTTCGCGGCGAGCGGCCACGCACGAACCGCGACCTCCGCGTTGCCCTGCACACGCGCAACCGCAGCGCCTGGCTCTACAGCGCCTCCGAGATCGAGGTACTCGACGACGAGGGCCTCGCTCGGCACCCGTTCCTCGCGCGCCTGGGTCCCGACGTGCTCGACCGCGACCTGTCGACCGCCCGGCTCGCGCAGCGGCTGGCCGGGGACCGCTTCCGGCGTCGCACGCTCGGCGCGCTCTACCTCGACCAGGGCTTCCTCGCCGGTATCGGCAACTACCTGCGTTCGGAGATCCTGTTCACGGCACGCCTGCACCCGGCGCTGCGGCCTGCGGACCTGTCGACGGCCGAGCGCCGTCGCCTCGCGCGCGAGTCGCTGAAACTGGCGCGGCGCTCTTACGAATCGCGCGGCAGCACGCTGCCGCCGTCGCGGCGCAAGGGCCGGAGGCGCGGCGGACGCTTCTGGGTCTACTCGCGCGACGACCAGCCCTGCCGGCGCTGCGGCACGACCGTCCTGCGCATGGACGTGGGCAGCCGCGGCCTTTACCTATGCCCTGCCTGCCAGCCGCGCGAGCGCTGAGCCCCGGTCGCTGGCCGGGACTCAGAAGCGCGAACTCAGCGTCTTGACCTGCCAGCGGTAGCCCGCCTCGTTCAGCGTCGCGCACAGGATGCGCTCGCCGTCGGTGCGTACGTTGACCAGTCCGTACACCGTGCCGGCCACAACGTAGCTGCCCCTGGCGTTGCGCGTGCGGCTGCTCGGCCTGCGGTCGCCGGCCATAGTGACCGCGAGCTCCGCCCGCGTGCGGGCGAACTCGGCCGCCGACAGCTTGCGGCTGCCGCCGTTGTCGGGAACCTCGAGCGCGGTCAGCTTGCCGATCCGGACGCTGCGCGCGAGCTCCGTCGAGTAGATCAGCGGCGAGACGATCCGGTCGTCCTCGATGCTCAGGTAGCCGGTCGTCGCCGAGGCCGCGATCACGCCGGGACGCGGGTGGTCGTGGCCCTCGTTGTCGCCGGACGAGATGATCGTGACGGCCGGGCGCATCGCCGCGAGGAAATCATAGGAGACGTCGTCGCTGCCGTGGTGGCAGGCCTTCGCCACGTCGCACTGGAATTCCTGGCGCTCGCCGGTCCAGTCATCGAGCAGCGCACGCATGCTCTTCGTGTTCAGGTCGCCGGTCAGGAGCACGCGGCTGCGGCCGTAGTCGAGGCGCAGCAGCAGGCTGTTGCCGTTCGTGTTCTTGCTGCTGCCGCCCGCGTAGTAGCGAATGCCTGTGCGGCCGTCGACGTCGAACTCGACCGGCGCCAGGACGCGTATCGCGACGTCGCCGTCGCCGGGCGCGAAACCGGGCACGTAGCCTGCGGAATGGCCGAGGCGCTGCATCGGCGTCAGCGTGCCGGCACGCGTACGGACCTTCGTCATGGTTTCGAGGAAATCCGCCCACTCGCCCTGCAGGGCGGGATCGGCGCCGGCGCGCAGTCCGTCGAGTACGCTGTTGCGCGAATCGATGAGCTGCGTATGCATCCGGCCGAGCGGCGTCTCGACCGTCCGGCCCAGCGTGCGCCGGCCGTTCTCGCGCCACCAGGACAACCCGGCATGATAGAAGCGCTCGGCGGTGACCCGGCTGGTCGGTATGTCGAGTTCGTGTTCCTCTTCAGGGTTGAACAGGTCCCAGAGCCCGCCGTAGTGGTCCTGGTCGTTGTGCGAGCACATGACCGCGTCCAGGTCGATCCGGTCCATCTCGTAGTCCTTCGCAAACTTCCAGTCGACGAAGTCGGCGGCGTTCTTGCCGGTCGGCTGGCCGCGGCGCGGCCAGCCGCCGTCGATCAGGATGTGCCGCCGTTCCGGCGTGCAGATCAGGATGCCGTCGCCCTGGCCGACGTCGATGAAATAGACCTCGAGCAGCGGGTCGCCGCCGAGCGCGGCACGCGCGACGTAGCCGGTCCGGCCGCGCGCCCGGACGCGCCACTCGGTCGCACTGCGGCCCGGACCGAGGCGGCGCACGCGATCGCCCCACAGGAGTTCCTGGCGGACGAGGCGCGGCTCGCCGGATGGCAGGCTGCCTGCAAACACGTCGAATCGCGCCGTGTCGCTGCTTACGTAGTGGACGTTGGCGGGCATTGCTATGCTCCCGGGGCGGGCCATCCTTTAAGCCAGTATAGAAGTCGTCGCCGCGGCGGGCCCGGTCGCCGGCGGCTGCCCGGGGTGCCGCGACGATGATTTTCGTGTTCGAGGTTCGTGTCCGGCCGGGCTACACGGCCGAACGCTACGCCGAGGCCTGGGTGCGGGCGAGCGAGATCATCCAGCGCGCGCCCGGCGCGCGCGGCACGCGGCTCTACCGCAAGATCGGCGAACCCGGCGTGCTGCTCGCGATCGCGAGCTGGGCCTCGAAGGCCGAGCGCGACGCGATGGAACGCGGCGATGACGACACGGCGCGCCGCATCATCGCGGCGCAGGCAGAGTTTGTCGACGTGCGCGTCATCGGCGAGTTCGAGGACGCCGAATGGGCGGTCGATCCCTAGCGGCGCCTCACTCGGCCGCCGCGGCCGGCGCGGACAGGGGAAGCTCCACGACCGCGAAGCCGTCCAGCCGCGGGTTCTCGATATCCTGCACGTAGCGCGCGTCGGCCAGCCGTGCCGGGTTACCCGGCACGACGTACGGGAACCGCGCCCAGTGCAGGAACGTGCGCCCGTCCGCGGTGCCCGCCGCGGCAGACAGCAGCGCGGCCGGCCCCTTGTCGACGACGGCCGACTCGCGGACCAGCGTCGGCGCCGGCAGCAGCCGGAAACGCGCGAACCGGTACTCGCCGGGATAGTCCAGCACGATAGCGCGCTCGAAGGGTGTGAGCGGAACCGGTGAGGCCATGAAGCGGGTGGGCGGATCGCTGGCCCAGGCCGCGCGCACGGCGCGCTCGGCATACTGCGTGATCGCGAAGTTCATGCCGATGTAGCCGAGCAGCGCGGCGAGCGCCAGCGAGGCCGGCCGCCGCGGCCAGGGGAGACGGCGCCAGTCGACGAAACGGGTCGCCAGCAGGCCGGTGACGAGCAGCGCGTAGGCGACCAGGTCGATGATGAACAGCGTGTCGCCGTAGAACCAGCGGTCGACCAGGGGCATCAGCCAGCGCATGCCGTAGTTGTTCAGCCAGTCGAGCGTCGGGTGGCTCGCCACCCCGATCGCCGACAGGGCGAGCAGCCAGCGGAACGACGCCGCCGGCCCGGCACGCGCCGGATCGCCGCGCCGCGCGAGCGCGTACATGAGCCCGGCCAGCAGCAACGGCAGGACGACGAGTGCCGGCAGGCCGTGGGTGATCCCGCGCCGGATGCCGTAACTCGCGACGTCGCCCATGAAATGCGCGGCGACGTCGATGTCCGGCAGGTTTGCGGCGATCAGCAGCGTCGCGGTGCCATAGCGCGTGCGGTCCTTCAGGCCCGTCGCTGCGAGCGACGCGCCGACGAGCGTGTGGCAGACGGGATCCATGGCTTGGCCCGGCAGATCGTGGCAGGCCGATGTTAACTGCGCGGCGTCGACGGCGACAGCAGGCCGTAGCGGCGGGCGACGACCAGCGCGGCGAGACCGGCAACGACGTTGGCCGCCGCGGCCGCGGCGTAGACGCCCGCCTGCTCGAACAGGCGGGCGCCGAGCCAGGCGAGCGGCACGTACAGCCCGGCGATACGCAGCAGGCTCAGCAGCATCGACGGCAGCGACCGCGAACGCGCGTTCAGGCAGGCATTCGCGACGATCAGCAGGCCGTAGCCGAAGAAGGTCCACGCGACGATGCGCAGGTACAGGACCGTCTGCGCGTGCACGGCGGGCTCGTCGGAGAACTGCCGTGCGATGCTGCCGGCAAACAGGTTCAGCACGACGGCGGCGAGCAGGCCGTAGCCGAGGCAGAACGCGCTCGCGAGCACGAGCGCGCGGCCCGCGCGGCCGGTCTCGCCCGCGCCCCAGTTCTGGCCGATCAGCGCACCGATGGAGCCCGACAGGCCGAGCAGCGGCACCAGCGCGAAGGACTGGATGCGGCCGGCCGCGCCGAAGCCCGCGACGGTCGCGGCGCCGAAGCCCGCGACGACGGACGTCACGATCGCGAGCCCGGCCGGGTTGATCGCGTTGGCGAACGCGGCCGGGCCGCCGATGCCGCCGATGCGGCGTATCGACGCCAGCAGGCCGGGCGACGCGAAGTCGCCGGGCCGGACGACGGCGAAGGTCTTGAGCACCGGCCACGCCGAGGCCAGCAGGCTGATCGCGAAGGCACACAGCGTGGCGGTCGAGGCGCCCGCGATGCCGAGCGCCGGGATCGGCCCCCAGCCGAAGATCAGCACCGGGTTCAGGCCGATGTTGAAAACGGCGTTCAGCACCATGATCGACGCCGGCGCCAGCGCGGCGCCGTGCGCGCGCATCAGTGCGTTCGTCACCAGCAGGATGACGAGCAGCGGGAAGCCGTAGTACCAGACCTCGAGATAGCTCGCGATTGCCGGCAGCACGTCGGGCTGGGCGTTCAGCAAGGCGAACGGCGGGTCGATCAGCCGGTAGCCGGCCACGGCCGCCACGATGCCGAGTGCCAGGCTGAACAGGATCGCGTGGGCGGCCGTGCAGCGCGCTGCCTCCGGCCGACCGGCGCCGAGCGCCTGCGACACGAGCGCGTTGGCGCCGGCGGACAGGCCGATGCCGAGGCTCGTCAGCGCGGTCGTCACGGGGAAGATGAAACTGATCGCGGCGAGCTCGGTGTCGCCGAGCCGGCCGACGAAGTACGCGTCGGCGAGTCCGACGGAGATGACGGCGAACACTCCGACGACCATCGGCAGCGTGAGGCGCAGCAGGTGGGCGCTGACGGGCCCGGCCGTCAGGTCACGACCGTTCACGCGCGGCACCCCGGGAACGGGACGGTCGGATCGTGCACGCCGGAATGATACCCGGCCGGGCGGCCGCATTGGCCACGATATCGTAATCCTTACAAACGGTTACAAGGCGGAACGTCGCGGCGCAGCAGGCCTTCTGTTAACGTTTCCCGATGAGCGCGAACGCAGAAACGGACTGGACACCGCCGCTGCCGGCGGCAACCGAGACGGAAGACGGAGAGCCGCGCCGGATCGGCGTGGAACTCGAGATGATCGAGGTCGACGTCGACACCGTGAGCGGGATCCTCGCAGGGCAGCTCGGCGGGGAGATCGAAAAAACCTCGCGCTACGAGCACGTCGTGCACGGCGACGACGCCGGCGACTGGCGCGTCGAGCTCGACTATGCCTACCTGAAGGAACGCGGCCGCGAGCGCGACGGCGCCGGGGACGACGACGGGCCCGGCGACGAGATCGGCGAACTCGTTGCCGACGTGGCCGAGTCGATGCTGCGGGCAGGCGCGGAGGCCGTCGTTCCGGTCGAGATCGTCAGCCCGCCACTGCCGCTGCCGCGGCTCGCGGACGTGCAGGCGCTGGTCCCGGTACTGCGCGACGCGGGCGCGAAAGGCTCGGGCGCGGGGCTCTCCTACGCCTTCGGCATGCAGCTGAACCCGGAGCTGCCGGGTCTGGACGCGCGCACGGTCGCCGCCTACCTGAAAGCCTTTTTCTGCCTGTACGACTGGCTGTCGGCACGCGCGTCGGTCGACCTGACGCGGCGGCTGACCGGCTTCAGCGCGGCATTCCCCGGCAGCTACGTCCGGCGCGTCGTCGATCCCGACTACTGGCCGGATCTCGAGGCGCTGATCGACGACTACCTCGAGGACAACCCGACCCGCAACCGCGCCCTCGACATGCTGCCGCTGTTCCTGCACCTCGATCGCGAGCGCGTGCGCGCCGTGGTCGACGACCCGCGCGTCAAGGCGCGGCCGACGCTGCACTACCGGCTGCCGAACTGCGAGATTCACCGCGACGACTGGGGCATTCACCTGGCCTGGGGCGACTGGCTGCAGGTCGAGGCGCTCGCCGCCGACCGCGACCGGCTCGCGGAGTTGTGCGGCGCGTACTCGGACTGGCTGGACAAGCCGCTCGGGCGGCTGCTGGACAGCTGGCCCGACGAGTGCGAGCGCCGGCTGGGCCTGGCAAACCCTTGAGTGCCCGCCCGCTGATCGGCGTCACGGGCCCGCGGCGCGGCGCCGTCGGGCCGCGGGCCTGCGTGCAGCTCGGCCTCTGGCTCGCCGGCGGCCGCGCGCGGCAACTGCGGCCCGGCGACGACCTCGATACCGCGCCGCTCGACGGCGTCGTCATCACCGGCGGCCACGACGTCGAGCCGGCGCTGTACAAGGCCGAGGCCGAGGTCGTCGGCAACTACGACCCGGAGCGCGACGAGTTCGAGTCGCGCATCATCGATTGCGCGCTCGCCGACGCCACGCCTCTGCTCGGCATCTGCAGGGGGGCCCAGTTGCTGAACGTGCGCATGGGCGGCACGCTGTTCCAGGACCTGCGCAAGCGCCGCCACAAGACCTCGAAACGGCGCACGCTGCTGCCGCTGAAGACACTGTGCCTGGTCGGCGGCAGCCGCCTCGAGGGGCTGCTCGGCGGCGGCGACATCCGCATCAACAGCCTGCACAACCAGAGCATAGACACGCTCGGCAGCGGCCTCGAGGTCAGCGGCCGCGACCTCGACGAGATCGTGCAGGGCGTCGAGCAGCCGGAGCACCGCTTCCTGTTCGGCGTGCAGTGGCACCCGGAATTCCTGCTCTACGCGAGCCGCCAGCGCAGGCTGTTCCGCGAGCTCGTGCTCGCCGCCCGTGACTACCGCGACGGGCGCGACGGCACCGCTACTGGTCGAACAGGGAGCTGACCACGAGGCCTATGCCCTCCAGCTCGCCGTCCGAACTGAAACGGTAGGCAAGCCCCAGCCGGTCCAGGCTGAACCAGCCGAAGTCGAGCCGACCCGCGCGCCGCCGCAGTGCGAGTCCCGCTTCCCATTGTTCGGAAATCGACTCCAGGCTGCCGTCCGGCCGCCGCAGGTCGAGCTGCCCGTGGAAGTGCGTGTGCGCGACGTGCCAGACCAGCCGCAGGCCGTCGTCTCCCTCGCCGAACTCGACGAGCGGGTGGCCGAACTCGAGCGCGGTCAGGAGCGGCCAGAAGCCTTCCGACCCGCCCTCGCTCGGCGAATAGCCGACGTAGCCCAGCGATTGCACGAGCGCCGGGCGCAACGGTCCGTCGGCGAACACGAAGCGGCTCAGGACCCCGGCCTGGTAGATGAAGGCCGAGTCGTCGCCGTCCAGCACGGCGCCCCAGCCCAGCGCGGCGAACGGCCTGAGCTGCCAGCGCTCGCTGACGGGCAGGTCCAGCCACAGGCCCGGCGTCACGCTCAGGCTCGCGAAATTGCCGGGGTCGAGCGAGCCGGCCAGGTCGTCCAGCGGGAAGCGGTCGAAGCCGAGCGTCACCGGCAGGCGCCACTCGAGGCCCGGGTGGCGCCCCGCGTCGTCGATCCGGGCCTCCAGCAGGCGCTTGCGGTAGACGTAGCGAAGCGCGAACGCGTCGCGATCGTCGCCGACCTGGTACCAACCGGTACCGAAATAGCTCGAAAATGCCCAGGGGACCGTGGTTGGACCGGCCTCCTGCGACAGCGCGGGCCCGGCCGCTGCGAACAGCGCGGTCAAGGCGGTGAATCGACGTAGCATGCCGTGACCATAACAGCCGCGGCCCTGTCGCCGCCGCGGGTCGTGTTTCAATGGCGCCCCCGCAGCATCGAGGAGACTGCCGCATGACCCTGCATATCGAACTCGCGCCCGTCCTGTCCATCGTCGCCGGTATCGCGATCCTGGTCGCGCCGAAACTGCTGAACTACATCGTGGCCGCGTACCTGGTCGTTACCGGCCTGCTGCAGATCGTGAACTGAGCGCCTTCACGGCCGGTACGGCGGCAGGTCGCTGTTCCAGATGTCGGTGGACATGAGCCAGGCGCCGTCCTTCCGTTCCCAGGTCTCGACGAACTTGCCGGTGTCGATCAACTCGCCGTCGGCATCGGTCATCCGGTAGCTGCCGACATGCCAGCCGATGTCGCCGGCCGCGCGTGCGTCGATCGTCGCGAGCGTCAGCGACAGCCCGGCAGCGCGCAGCGCGCCGAAGGAATCGAGAACGGCCGTGCGGCCGACGGCGGTCGGGGCGTTCGGTGCCATGACCCTGGCGTCGGCCGTGTACAGCGCGGCCAGCGCGTCGAAGTCACCGCGGTCCAGCGCTGCCTGCCAGGCCGCCGAGCGTTCCAGCAGCGCCGCGCGCTCGTCGTCGTTGCGCTCCGGCGCGCAGCTCCACAGCGCCGCGAACGCGACCAGGTACAGGATGGGCTTGTTCATGAGCTTTCCTCGCGAAGGTCGGTGACGGTCAGTGCCTCGAGTTCCCGGCGCTGGCGCTCGACGTCCTCGAGCATGCGCAGCATCTGCGCGACCACGGCCGGCTCGTCCTGCAGGTCCTGCCAGAAGATGCCGTGCTCGATCCAGGCGAGATCGCGGAAGCCCTTGTCGACGGCAAGCCCGAGCTCGTCCACGGCAGACTGCAGGTCGCCCGCCAGCACATGCACCTCGGCCAGGCGCACCGACAGCACCGGCGTTGCCCAGCCGTTCTCGCGTGCCTGCAGGGCGAGTTCGCGGCAGCGCTCGATCAGCGGCAGCGCGGCATCCGGGCGACCGCTGCGCTGCCTGGCGAGCGCCAGCAGCTTCAGTACCAGCATGTAATCGTAGGTCACGTCGGCGACGCCCGTCTCGCCGCCGACGGCCCAGTCGAGCACGTCGGCCGCCTCGCCGTCGCGCGACTGCCGCAGCAGGACGAGGCCGTAGTCGCGGACGACCAGGCGCTCGGAGAAGCTCAGCGGATCGCCCGGCGCGCGATCGAGCGCGGCGAACCCGGCGGCAACGATTGCGTCCAGCGGCCCGTGATCCCCTTGCGCGCTGGCCAGCGCCGCGCGGGCGCGCTCGAGTGCCGCGTCGCGTCGCTCGGCCTCGTCCAGCACCGCCTCCGCCTCCGCGTACAGGCCCAGCAGCGCGTAAGCGCGCGCCAGCGCCAGCCGGTTGGGCTGGAAGCCCGGGTACTCGCGCAGCGTGGCCCGGCCGTTCTGCACGGCCTCGACGAGCCGCCCGTACTGCGCCAGCCAGTGCGTCAGCGAAGCCCTGGGCAGGCGTACGTCAGGGCGCACGGCCACCGCCTTCTGGACGAAGTCGCGCCCGTCCGCGAACTGGCCCTGCAGCATCAGCAGCGCGCCGAGGTTGAAGTTCAGGTCGCCGTTCAGCGGGTCCAGCGAGACCGCCCGCAGGTAGGCGGCGGACGCCTCTTTCAGGCGCGACTGGTGCACGAGGCTCAGGCCGTGGTTCAGCAGCCCGCCGAAATAATTGGGGTTGATCGCCAGGGCCTCGGCGTAGTGTGCGTCGGCGTCGGCCCAGGCGCCCGCCATGCTTTTCAGCAGGCCGAGCGACGCGTGCGCCTGCTCGAGGCGCGGCTCGAGGCTCAGCGCACGCGCGAGCAGGATGCCGGCTTCCTGCATCGCCGGTTCGCGGTCACGCGTGCCGTCGAAGCCCTGCAGCAGGTAGTTATAGGCGAGCGCATCGAGAGCCAGCGCGAAGTCCGGGTCGATCTCCAGCGCGCCCTGCAGCAATTCGTTCGACGCGGGCAGGGCGTCGTCGTCGCCGGTCTGGCGCGCCGCCATCGCGCGCAGGTAGAGATCGAAGGCCTGCGCGTCGTCGGTGCCGCCCCGGCTCATCGCCTCGCGCTCGCGCCCCAGCAACTCGAGCTCGAGCGTGGCGGCAATGCTGACAGCGATCTCGTCCTGCACCGCGAGGATGTCGTCCAGCGGCCGGTCATAGGTCGCCGACCACAGGTGGTAGCCGTTCGTCGCGTCGATAAGTTGCGCGGTCACGCGCACGACGTCGCCGGCTTTACGCA
>CALALV010000034.1 GCA_937925605.1 uncultured Woeseia sp. | reverse complement strand
ACGGGTCCTTGCGGCCGGCCTTCACCGTTTCCATGTAGTACTCGATACTGACGATCGCGTCGGCGAGGCGGTCGGTCTCCTTTTGCTCGAGGCGCGCCGGGCCGTCGCCCGACAGCGCGAGGCGGATCAGTTCGCCGACGCGCTCGAAGATCTCGAGCGCGCGGGTCTTCTGCAGCATCAGCAGGCCGGCCTTGATGCCGCGCAACAGCGCCGGCACGTTGTCGACGCCCTGCGAATCGCCGGCGCCGCTCATGCTCTGGGCAAACGTCTCCTTGATACGCGCGAGGTTGATGATGCTCTCGCGCATGACCGCCTCGGCGACCTGCCGGAACTCGGCCTCGTCCTCGGTCTCCGGCTGCGCGGGTTCTTCGTCGCCCGGTCCCGGCTGCTGGGGCGCGATGAGCCGCAACAGCTGCTGGTCCAGCCGGTCCTCGACGCGCAGCAGCGTCGAGGCGATCTCGAGGACGGTGTGCTCGCTCGCGCCGCCGCCGTCGCGGACGACCGCCTTCAGCCGGTCTATTTCCGCGTCGACGTTGCCGCGCAGCTCGCCCAGCCCCAGCACGCCGAGCGTATCGCTGATCTTCTTCAACAGGTCGAGCTGCGGCACGAGCTCGGAGGACTTGCTCATGCCGGTGCGGACGTAGATATCCAGCACGTCCTTGACCCGGCCGAGGTCCTCCTTGATCGCGGCCCCGACCGTCTGCATCAGCTTGACGCTCGGCGCCGACAGGCTCTCGCGGGCCTGCGCGACCTGCTCGTCGCCGGGCAGCATCTCGGACAGGTTGAATGCCGCGCGAATCTCGGCGATGCGCGGTCCGGCATTGCCGGAGCGCGCCACGTAGTAGAGCAGGTTGTTCTGCAGGTCGGTGACGGCCTGCTCGCGGAAGGAGTCCGGGCCGTCGTCGATCAGGCGCTTGAGCTGGCGGTCCGCCTGGCCGAGCAGGCGCTTGAGCGCCACGGAGATCTCGAGACCGCCGTTCTGCAGCGATTCGAGCACCCCGCCGAGTACCCACCACAGCTGGTGCATCTCGTCGCGCACCGACGCGCGCGCGAGCCGGTCGGTAACCTCGGCGAGCGACTTCAGGTGGGCCGGCGCGTTGCCGCCCTTGATCAGGCCGAGCAATGCAAGCTGGAAGCGCGGCCGCAGGCGCGCGGCCAGCTTCGTCGGATCTTCGCCGCTGGTATCGCGTTCGCGCCGCTCGGCGCTGCTCCGCGAGGGCGACAGGTTGAGGAGCAACAGCGTGCCTTCGGAAAGGAGCGGCTTGCCGCGGACAGCGCGCAGGTCGTTCAGCAGCGGCAGCAGCACCAGCGCAATGTCGCGGCCGCCGCCGAGCAGGCGCTCGATGTAGGCCGGCAGCTGCACCATCGCGCGCGTCAGCGCGTCCAGGCCCTCGTCGCGGCCGGGCCCCGGCTTGAGCTTGCCGAGATGGGCGCAGACGGCCTCCATTTCCTCTGCGAGCAGGGCCGCGCCGTAGGTCTCGGTCATGCGCAGCGCGCCGCGCGCCTGGTGCAGCAGCTCGCCGGCGCGGGCCAGCGCATTGCTGCCGCCGCGACCGTCGACGCACTCCTCGATCGCAAGGTGCGCGCTGCGGATCGTCTCCATCAGCTCCTTGCTGACGAGACCGAGCGCCCGCAGGGTCTGCGTGGCGTTGCCCTCCTGCGGCCGTATATCCGTGTTCGCGCTCATCCCGATACGAATCCGCGGCGTCA
Organism: uncultured Woeseia sp.; assembly: GCA_937925605.1. Taxonomy (GTDB): domain Bacteria; phylum Pseudomonadota; class Gammaproteobacteria; order Steroidobacterales; family Woeseiaceae; genus Woeseia. Next base: position 26,901 of record CALALV010000034.1, on the reverse strand, counting down.
GCCCGCTGCCTTGTCTCCGGCAGCCCGCGGCGCCTGCGGCGCATCGACGGCGGCGAGCTTGCGCTCTTCGAGCGCGGAGCTCGGCAGCGTGAACCCGGCCACCGTCTTGCGCAGCTGCGACGCGAGCACGGACAGCTTGGAGATGGCCGCCGCGGTTGCCGTCGTGGCCTTGCCGGTCTGGGCGCTGATTTCCTTCAGCTTGGTCGTGCGCCGGGTCACGTCGGCGGCGCTCGACGCCTGCTGGCGCGCCGACTGGGAGATGTTCTGTACCAGGCTCGCGATCTGGTTGGAGACCTGCTCGATCTCGTCCAGCGCGGCGCCGGCATTCTCGGCGAGCAGCGCACCGCCGACCACGTCGGTGGTCGATCGCTCCATCGAGACGACCGCTTCGTTCGTATCGGCCTGGATCGTGCGTACCAGCACCTCGATCTGCTTGGTCGCGTTCGTCGAGCGTTCGGCCAGGCGCTGCACCTCGTCCGCGACGACGGCAAAACCGCGCCCGGCCTCGCCGGCCATCGAGGCCTGGATCGATGCGTTCAGCGCGAGGATGTTCGTCTGCTCCGCGATGTCGTTGATCAGTTCGACGATATTGCCGATTTCCTGTGAACTCTCGCCGAGGCGCTTGATGCGCTTCGACGTCTCCTGGATCGTCTCGCGGATCGTGTTCATGCCGTCGATCGTGCGGCGCACGGCCTCGCCGCCCTTGTGCGCGACGTCGACCGAGTGACGGGCCACGTCGGACGAGCGCTCGGCGTTGCCCGATACCTCCTCGATCGAGGCGGCCATCGACACGATGGACTCGCTCGCCGCCGAGATTTCACGGTTCTGGTTTTCCGCGGCGCGCGCCATGTGCACGGCGGTGCTCTCGGTCTGCTTTGCGGCCGAGTCGACCATGATCGCGGTCTCGTTGATCGTGGCCACCAGCTCCCGCAGTTTCTCGATCGCGTAGTTGATCGAGTCGGCGATGGCCCCGGTGATGTCCTCCGTCACGGTCGCCTCGACGGTGAGGTCGCCGTCGGCGAGGCTGCCCAGCTCGTCCAGCAGGCGCAGGATGGCCTGCTGGTTTCTGTCGTTCTGCTCGGCCTGCACCTTGGCCGTGCGCTCGAACACGGCGCTCTTCGCGTGCAGCACGGCGAGCACGATCAGCGCGAGCAGGGCCAGCGCCGGCAGGCCCGGCACCACCCACGGATGCGTGATGAAGCTGCGCGGCTCGGCGGCCGCTGCCGTCAGCGGCCCGCGCAGTGCCGCGGCCGCCGAAATCACCCGCGCGGCGTCGGCTTCGACGCCTGCGAGCGCGGCGGCATTGTCGAGCACCTGCGACGCGCCGGCGTCGACCCGCGCCAGCGCGTCCGTCAACGCGGCCAGCTGCGCGGCGGCCTCCGTGTCCGCCAGCGCCGGGACGTCGAGGTTCGACTCTTCTCCGGCCAGCGCCGCACGCAGCGAACGCAGGTAGTCGAGGTCGGCGGCGATGCGCTCCGCGAGCGGCTGCGGCTCGTCGGCTTCGAGCAGGGCCTCGACGTCGTCGCCCAGGCGCCGGGCGCGTTCCTGGAACTCGAACAGCGCGGCACTGGCGCCCGGCAGGCCGGGCAGTTCGTCCGCCGCCGCGAGCAACACGGGAACGCCCTGCTGGACCGCGACGGCACCCTCGCCGGCCGCGCCCAGCGCGTCGCGCCGCGAGACGATCGCGGATGCACCCTCGTCGAGCGATTGCCAGTCGCCGCGGGCGCCCGGGACGTTGGCCGCGGCAGCGCGCGCCTTCTCGAGCGCCTCGTAGTCCGTTGCGAGGCGCGCCGCGGCCGCGACGTTGCCGTTGCGTATCTGTACGGCGTGCAGTGCGAGCGCCTGCGACAGCCCGGCGAGCGCCGCGCGGGACGGGCTCGCATTCTCCGACTGCCCCCCCTGCAGCCAGGCCACGCCGCCGGCTGCGAGTAACAGCACGCCGATCAGTATCGTGAGCAGCGTGAAGACAGATGATTGGTCCGGTTTCTCAGCCATGACAGTACGTCAACCCGATAAGTGTTGGCGGCGGCGGCTCACTCTGCCGCTGCCTGCAGGAACGAGCTGCTCTCGAGCAGCTCGTACAGTCCGAAAATCGGCCAGACGTCCTGGCCGCGCTTGTAGGCGCCGCGTATGTAGCGGTCGCAGCGCACGACCGTCTCCGGCCACTCGCTCGTGTACTCGCTGTCCATGAAGCGCCGGAAACCGAGCACCTCGTCCACCACCAGCCCGGCGGGTACCTCGCGGTGATTCACCGAGATCACGCGGCTGACGCGCTTCAGCGGCGTGCGCCCGCTGCCGAGGAACAGCTTCAGGTCGACGAGCGGCAGCAGGTGGCCGCGCAGGTTGGCGATGCCGAGGATCCAGCGTTTCGCCCCGGGCACCCGCGTGATGCTGTCCGGCAGCATCAGGACCTCGCGCACCTCTTCGCGGCTTGCGACGAACTGTTCGTCGCCGATGCGGAAACCGACGCCGACCCATTCCGCCGGCAGGTCGCCGCCGGCCTTGCCGGCGACCGCCGCGCGGCTGCGGCGCTCGAGCTCCTGCAGCAGTTCGAACGGCTGCCCGACGAGCGTCGCGAGGTCGACGGCCGCACTCATTCAGCCGGCCATTACCGCGTTGATCTTCGCGACCAGGTCCTTCTCGGCTACCGGCTTGACGAGGTACTCGACTGCCCCCTGGCGCATGCCCCAGATCTTGTCGGTCTCCTGGTCCTTGGTCGTGACCATGATCACCGGGATCTTCGCGGTCTCCGGGTCCTGCGTCAGCTTGCGCGTGGCCTGGAAGCCGTTCATGCCGGGCATGACCACGTCCATCAGGATGCAATCCGGACGCGCCGATTGCGCCTGGCGGATACCGTCCTCGCCGCTGTCGGCGACGAGGGTGACGAAGCCCGCCTTCTCCAGCATCTTCTGGAACAGGTGCAGCTCCGTGGGGGAATCGTCAACGATCAGAACAGTTGCCATGTCTAATGAGTCCTGTCGGTCAGGCCGATCCGTCAGCCTACCTGGTTGGAAATAGCGCCGAGCAGCTCGTCCCGGGTAAACGGCTTGGTCAGGTACTGCTCGGAACCGACGATGCGGCCGCGGGCGCGGTCGAACAGGCCGTCCTTGCTCGACAGCATGATGACCGGCGTGTCCTTGAACAGCTTGTTGTGCTTGATCAGCGAGCAGGTCTGGTAGCCGTCCAGGCGCGGCATCATGATGTCGACGAAGATCAGGTCGGGCTGGTGATCCGCGATCTTCGACAGCGCGTCGAAACCGTCGATGGCCGTGAAAACCTGGCAGCCCTCCTTGGACAGCAAGGTCTCCGCCGTGCGACGGATGGTCTTGCTGTCGTCGACAACCAGTATCTTGAGCCCGTTCAGACTACGGGGTGCGTTTTGTGTCACCGGAATTCCTCGCCGTGCGAAGGCGTGCGCGTGGCCGCTCCGCAGTATGCCAAGCCGCAGTACCCGATCCTGAGACCTGCTTCGCGTTTGCCGGCAGCCGCCGGCCGCGATTGCCGTCGGCCCCGATCGTGGCGGGACCCGATCGCTGCCCACCCGGCCCCCGGCCGGGTGCCCCGCCCCAGTCGATACAAGGCCTTAGCGCCTGACTTTCCATAATAGTCGTTAGCAAGGCGACTTGTACCACATCGCCCCGGGGGTCGCCACGACGCGCACCACGCAAGGCTTCCGCGGCCGCGCGAGCGGGCGGCGACGCGTAGGAGCGGCACCGACGGCCCTGTATAGTAGGCGCCCGCGCGGCGCCCGACGAAACGGGCCGAACACGCCGCCGGCAAAGGACTGGAGCATGCCCGATTCGACCCTCAAGCTCGGCGTGGTCATGGACCCGATCGGGCGAATCACGCCGAAGAAAGACAGCTCGTTCGCGATGCTGCTGGAAGCCTCCCGCCGCGGGCACGAGATCAGCTACTTCGAGCTCGGCGACCTCAAGTTGGCAGACGGTCGCGCGCTCGGCCGTGGCCGCCCCCTGGCGGTGCGCGATGCCGGGGAGGACTGGTTCTCGCTCGGCGAGGCAGCGGAGGTCGCGCTCGGCGACCTCGACGTCATCCTGATGCGCAAGGACCCGCCGTTCAACATGGAGTACGTCTACGCGACCTACATCCTGCAGCGCGCCGCGGACGCGGGCGCGCTGGTGGTCAACCGGCCGCGCAGCCTGCGCGACATGAACGAGAAGGTCTACACGGCCTGGTTCGCGGACTGCGCGCCGGCGACGCTGATCACGCGTTCGATGGACGAGCTGCGCGGCTTCCTGCGCGAGCACGGACAGGTCGTAGTCAAGCCGCTGGACGGCATGGGTGGCCGCTCGATTTTCGTCATCAGGAAGGGCGAGAAGAACGCGAACGTGATTTTCGAGACCCTGACCGACAATGGCCAGCGCTTCGCGATGGCGCAGGTGTTCGTCCCGGAGATCAGCGCGGGCGACAAGCGCATCCTGCTCGTCGACGGCAAGCCCGTACCGTACGCGCTGGCACGCATCCCGTCGGCCGACGACAACCGGGGCAACCTGGTCATGGGCGCCACCGCCGAGGGCCGTGAACTCAGCGAGCGCGACCGCTACATCTGCTCGCGCGTAGGCCCGGTGCTGAAGGAGCACGGCGTCGTGTTCGCCGGCATCGACGTGATCGGCGACTACCTTACCGAAATCAACGTCACGAGCCCGACGGGCATCCGCGAACTGGACCGGCTGTTCTCGCTGAACATCGCCGGCCTCCTGTTCGATGCGATCGAAGCCCGGCACGGCTGAGCGGGCACCGGCGGCGCTCCTCGCCGCGCTGCTCGTCGCAGCCTGCGCGCCGGCCGCGCCGCCCGACCCCGAGGTCCGCGAACTGGCCGCGTTCGGCACGCTGGTCACGCTGCGCGCGTGGAATGCGCCGGCCGCGCGGGTCGACGCCGCGCTCGCCACGCTGGAAGCCGACTACCGGCGGCTGGAGCGCGACTGGTACCCGTGGGCGGACGGCGAACTGGCGGCGATCAACGCGGCCATTGCCCGCGGCGAACCCGCGGCCGTGTCCGCACCGCTGCGCGCGCTGCTCGAACGCGCCGCAGGGCTCGAACGCCGCTCGCTCGGCCTGTTCAATCCAGCGCTAGGCCGCCTGACGGGGCTGTGGGGCGTCCACGCGCCCGGCCGGCAGGACTGGCGACCGCCGTGCGCTGCCGCGATCGCGGAACTGCTGGCGGCGCGGCCGTCGGCGGCGCGCCTGGCCTGGGACGGCGCGCGGCTGACGAGCACCACGCCGGAGCTCGCGCTCGACCCCGGCGGCATTGCCAAGGGCGCGCTGCTGGCACGCTCGGCCGAACGGCTCGGCGCTGCCGGCATCGACGACGCGATCATCGACCTGGGCGGAGACCTGCTGGTCATCGGCCGCGCCGGCGGCCGCGCCGCGCGGATCGGCATCCGCCGTCCGGGCGGCCGCGACGCACTGGCCTGGCTGGAGGCCGAGAGCGGCGAAGCCGTCATGACCTCCGGCGACTACGAACGCTACTTCGAGCACGCGGGTCGCCGCTACGCGCACGTACTGGATCCGGCCAGCGGCCACCCGGCGGAGGGCACGGCATCGGCGACCGTGGTGGCGCGCGACCCGCTGCTTGCGGACGCGGCCGCCACCGCGCTGCTGGTCGGCGGCAGCGCGCGTTTCGACGAACTCGTTGCCGCGCTCGGGCTCGACTACGCGCTGATCGTGACCGCGAGCGGTGACGTACGTCTCACCCCGGCCATGGCCGGACGACTACACTGGCTGTCCGATCCCGTGAACTGACGGGCATGCGCGGCTTCGCGGCCGCACCGATGTGTCACAATGACGAGCGGCACCGTCACACAAACGCCGCGCAAGCGATGGCCAACGCACAGCAACGACAAGCGGACCTCGGGGACCTCGACGAGATTCGCCTCGACCAGGGCACGCAGCCCGACCGGCTGCCGCCCATGCTGTTCCTGGCGGCCCTGGTCCACGGCATCCTGATCATCGGCATCACTTTCAACGCGGTATTCGGCGAGATGCCGACCGACTCGGTGTCGCTCGAGGTCACGATCGTTGCCGACCCGGACCGCTCGCTCGACCGCGACGACGAGGCCGCCTACCTCGCGCAGGCGAGCCAGCGCGGCGGCGGCAACACGGCCGATTCCGCGCGCCCGTCCGCCCCGGCCCGGAGCAGCGTGCCGATCGACAACGCGGGCAGCATTGACGCCGACGGACTGACCGATGCGAGCCGCAGCGAGCGGGCCGCCGACCAGGTGCTGACGACGCGCGAGGAGCGCACACGGACGGTCGCCGACGCGCCGCGCGAGACGCCCCGCGACCAGGACCAGCGGGCTGCGCTGCTGGAAGCCGGCGTCGATACCACGCTCCCGCTGCCGCGCGAACTCGAAGCCAATTTCCTCGTACGCGACCAGAACCGCGAGCGCGTGCTGCTGTCGGCGGATACCCGGGAATCGAGCATCGCCGGCTACGTCGACCGCTGGAAACGCAAGATCGAGACGGTCGGCGGCAAGTACATACCCGAACAGGCCAACCTGCGCGGGCTGACGGGCAGCCCGACGCTCGAGGTGACGATCGACGCGTCCGGCCGCCTGACCGAGGTCGTCATCGTGCGCTCGTCCGGTTCCCGCGTGCTCGACCAGGCCGCGCTCAACATCCTGCGGCGTGCCGCGCCCTTCGATCCTTTCCCCGAATCCGTGCGCGCGGACCACCCGGAGCTGAACTTCCTGTACAAGTGGCGCTTTGCGGACAGTGCCGTGCCGGCGGCCGCGCTCGGCAACTGAGTCCGGTTGTCCTCTGCTGCGGCAGGACGGATACTGCCGGCATGGACATGCCCAGCGTGCTCAACAACCAGCTGCTCATCGCGATGCCGGGCATGGCAGACCCGAATTTCGCCCTTTCCGTCACGCTGATCTGCGAGCACAACGACGACGGCGCGCTCGGCATCGTCATCAACCGGCCGCTCACGCTGACGCTCAAGGGCCTGCTCGAACAGCTGTCGCTCGACATCGCCGACGACGAGGCGGCCGCGGCGCCGGTGCTCGACGGCGGCCCGGTGGCCCGCGACCGCGGTTTCGTGCTGCACGATGCCGGCTACGACTACGAGAGCACGACCGCCGTGTCCGACGACATCCAGCTGACGCTGTCGCGCGACGTACTCGATGCGATCGCGGCCGGTCGCGGTCCGCGGCGCGCCGTCGTCGCGCTCGGCTACGCGGGCTGGGACGCCGGCCAGCTCGAGGACGAAATCCGCGCGAACAGCTGGCTGCACGTGCCGGCGAGCCCGGAGCTCGTCTTCGACGTGCCGTTCGCGGATCGCTGGCTGCACGCGACCCGCGCGCTCGGCATCGACATCAGCAAGCTCTCGTCCGATGCCGGGCACGCCTGAAGCCCGGCCCGAAACCGTCCTCGCTTTCGACTACGGTCGGCGCCGCATCGGGGTCGCGGTGGGCCAGCAGGTGACCGGCTCCGCCAGCGCGCTCGGCACGCTCGACAACGGCGCGGGCGGGGTCGACTGGCCGCGGCTCGACGCACTGATCGCCGACTGGCGCCCGGCCCGCCTGCTGGTCGGCCTGCCTAAGCGCGCGGACGGCAGTCCCGGGGAGCTGGCCGACGCGATCGGCGAATTCTGCGAGCGCCTCGGTCGCTACGGCCTGCCCGTGACAACGGTCGACGAGCGCTATTCGTCGCTGGAGGCGGAACGCGCGCTGCGCGAGGGCCGCCGTGCCGGGCGCCGCCGGCGGGTGACGAAAGGCGACGTCGACGCGGCCGCGGCGGCCGTGATCGCCGAGCGCTGGCTCGCCGGCGGCGGTTTCGAGCCGCGCCCGGATTCGGAGTAGAATGCCGCCGCAATGAGCGTCACCGAACTCGTAAGCGCCGCGCCCGCCGCCGAGCAGAACGACCTGCAGTTCCGACCGGACGGCCGGCTGCGGCACCTGCTCACGCTGGACGGCATCGACCGCCCGCGCCTCGCGGGGCTGCTCGATCGCGCGGAGCAGTGGCTCACGCCGCGCGGCGAGCCTGCCCGCCGCTCGCAGGCGCTCGCCGGGCGCACGGTCGCAAACCTGTTTTTCGAGCCGAGCACCCGCACCCGCGCATCCTTCGAACTCGCCGCCAAGCGGCTCGGCGCGGACGTGCTCAACCTCGACGTCAACACCTCGTCGCGCAAGAAAGGCGAGAGCATTCTCGACACGATCTACACGCTGCAGGCGATGCAGGTGGACGTGTTTGTCGTGCGCGACGCGAGCGCCGGAGTACCGGCCTACATCGCGCGCCACGTGGACGAGCACGTCAGCGTCCTCAATGCGGGCGAGGCCGAGCTGTCGCACCCGACCCAGGGCCTGCTCGACCTGCTGACGATCCGCCAGCACAAGCCCGACCTTGCCAGCCTGAAGGTCGCCATCGTCGGCGACATCGCGCACTCGCGGGTCGCGCGGTCCGCGTCGCAGGGACTCGTGACCATGGGTATACGCGAGCTGTGCCTCGTGTCGCCACCGGCGCTCGCACCCGATCCGCGCGACTTCCCGGGCGCACGGATCCTGTCCGAGCTCGACGAGGGCCTGCGCGACGCCGACGTGGTCATGGCGCTGCGGATCCAGCGCGAGCGCATCGGCAACCTCGACGGCATCCCGGGCATCGACGAGTACTTCGCGAATTACGGCGTCAGCGCCGAGCGCATGAAACTCGCAGCGCCGGACGCGATCGTGATGCACCCGGGACCGATGAACCGCGGCATCGAGATCGAGTCGGCGCTGGCCGACAGCCCGTGCTCGGTCATCACCGAGCAGGTGAGCAAGGGCGTTGCCGTGCGCATGGCGGTGCTGTGCATGGTCGCCGGCCGGGACGCGGAATGAGCGCGGCCGCCGATACCGCGGCCGCGCCGCGCGGCCACCGCGGTCGCATCCTCGTCGAGGATGCGGAGGTCCTGGAGGTTCACGCCCACCCGGGCGAGCAGTTCATCATGCGCCTCGCCGCGCCCGGCTGCGCCGCCCGCGCCAGCGCCGGCAGTTTCGTGCACGTGCGCTGCGCCGAATCGCTGCCGATGCGCCGCCCGCTGTCGATCATGCGCGCGGACCCGGAAGGCGGCTGGATCGACCTGCTGTTCAAGATCGTCGGTCCCGGCACCCGCGCGCTGGCCGCGCACCGCGCCGGCGACCGGCTCAGTTCGATGGGCCCGATCGGCCGTGGCTTCCGCCCGGACCCGGCGCGGCCGCGCGCGCTGCTGATCGGCGGCGGCGTGGGGATTCCGCCGATGGTCTACCTCGCTGAGACGCTGAAGGACGATGCGCGGGCCTGGCAGCCGCTGGTCCTGATGGGCTCCGAGCTGCCGTTCCCGTTCGAGCTCACGCGGCGAGGGCCCGCCGCGGCGGGCATGCCGGACGGCGTGGACGCGTCGCTCGCGCTGCTCGATGGCTGGGGCGTGCCGTCGCGGCTCGCGAGCCAGGCCGGCTTTCCCGGCTGTTTCGATGGCTACGTCACCGACCTGGCGGAGCGCTGGCTCGCGGGCCTCGATCCCGCAGCGCTGGACGCGACCCAGGTATTCGCCTGCGGACCGACGCCGATGCTCAAGGCCGCCGCGGCCGTCGCGCGACGCTACGGGCTGCCGTGCCAGGTGTCGCTCGAGGAGTACATGGCCTGCGCGGTCGGCGGCTGCGCCGGCTGCACCGTGCTCGTGCAGCTCGAGGACGGGCCCGCCATGCAGCGGGTCTGCGTCGACGGCCCGGTGTTCGACGCGGCCCGCGTCTTCCCGAACGTCGCCGGCTAGTCCGGCGCGGGCGCGGACTCGGCCTTCAGCCGCTCGGCGCGCCGCCCGAACAGGAAACCGGCCAGCGGTGCGGCGACAGCCAGCAGGCAATACACCCAGCCGGCCAGCGGGACCAGCGAGTCCGGCGCGAGGCGCGCGATCGCTACCGACAGCACGCCGGTTGCCGCGACCAGCCCCCAGACGGCCGCACCGGCCAGGACGTCTGCGAGCACGTGCGGCGGCCAGCCCGCGCGCCGGCCGCGGCGCAGCGCGTGCGCGTACAGGAGGGCGATGCAGCCGACCGCGCCGGCAAAACCGATCCCGTAGATCGTGAACAGCCCGCGCACCTCGTCGAGCGAGCGCAGCTCGAAATTGGCCGGGACCGCGCCGCCGGTCATCAATGACAGCGTCGCGCCCATCATCGCGCGCAGCGGATACACGTAGATCATGACGATCAGGACCAGCGCGAGGCTCAGGAGCAGGCTCGGCACATCGTCGAGTCCATAACGGCGACTCCACGCGTGGTGGCCGATCCAGAGCATGACGATGATCGCGAAGCTGGCGATGAATGCGGGCGTATTGCGCAGTGCGGCGACGAGCTCGGCGTAGCTCCCGGGAATCGCGTCGAAGGAAATGACCAGCAGCGTCAGTGCGAACGCGAAAGCCGCGTCGACGAACGTCTCCAGCCGCTCGCTGCCGCGTGCGTGCGGCCCCCGGCCGGCCTGGTACTCGTCGCTGCGGTGCATGCCGACCCTCCCCGATCAGGCAGCGCGCAGTCTAGCAGAGCGCAGGCCCCCGGGCCGACTAGCCGCCGAAGTTGACCTTGGCCTCGAGATTCGAGCGCGAGTCCGCGTGCGACATCGCTTCTTCGAGCGTGATCGTGCCGGCCTTGTACAGCGCGAGCAGCGCGTCGTCGAAGTTCTGGACGCCGCGTTCGCCGCTGGACTTCAACGCTTCCTTCACCTCGGAAATGTCGCCGCGCATGATCAGGTCGCGGATGTGCGGCGTGTTCAGCATCAGTTCGACGGCCGCGACGCGCTTGCCGGTCCGCGAGCGCACCAGGCGCTGCGAGATGATCGCCCGCAGGTAGTGCGAGAGGTCGAGGAAAATCTGCGCGTGCTGCTCCTGCGGGAACATGTTGATGATGCGGTCCAGGGTTTCCGGCGCGTTGTTCGAGTGCAGCGTCGCCAGCACGAGGTGGCCGGTACCGGCCATGTCGATCGCCGACTGCATCGACAGGCGGTCGCGGATTTCGCCGATCAGGATCACGTCCGGGGCGGCGCGCATCGCGCTGCGTATCGCTGCGGCGTAGGACTTGGTATCCAGCCCGACCTCGCGCTGGTTGACGATCGAGCGCTTGTTCGGGTGCAGGAACTCGATCGGGTCCTCGATCGTGAGGATATGCGACGAGGTCTTCTCGTTGCGGTGGTTGATCATCGCGGCCAGCGTCGTCGACTTGCCGCTGCCGGTTGCGCCGACCATCAGGATCAGGCCGCGCCTCAGCATGACCAGGTCCTTGAGCTGTTCCGGCATGCCGATGTCGTCCAGCAGCGGCATCTCCGAAGTGATGTAGCGCAGCACCATCGCGACGTTGCCGCGCTGGTGGAACACGTTGACGCGGAAACGGCCGAGACCCGGCTCCGAGATCGCGAAATCGATCTCGAGGTTGCGGGTGAATTGTTCCAGCAGGTCCTCGTCCATCAGCTCGATAGCCGCCTGGCGCACCATCTTCGGCGTCATCTCGAGCTTGTTGACCGGCATGATCTTGCCGTCGATCTTGATTTTCGCCGGGGCGAAGGGTGCGAAAAAGAGGTCCGAGGCTTTCTTCTCGACCATCAGCTTGAACAGCGGCTTTACATTCATCGGTGCTGGATCCGTGCGCCTTCCTGTTTACCCGGCTCAGAATGTCTGAGCAGTGTCTTCTTCCATGATGCGCAGGCTCTCCGCCTGCTGGTCCGCGATCGACGACTCGCGCTTGGACTCGAGCTTGATGCGCAGGCGCAGCTCGTTCTTCGAGTCCGCGTTGCGCATCGCTTCCTCGTAGGAAATGATGGCGTCCTCGTACAGCGAGTACAGCGCCTGGTCGAAGGTCTGCATGCCGAGCCGCGTGGACTTCGCCATGATCTCCTTGATGTGGGCAACCTCGCCCTTGAAGATCAGGTCGGCGATCAGCGGCGAATTCAGCATGATCTCCATCGCGGCGACACGGCCGACGCCCGATTCGCGCGGGATCAGCCGCTGCGAGATGAAGGCCTTGGTGTTCAGCGACAGGTCCATCAGGAGCTGCGCTCGCCGCTCCTCCGGGAAAAAGTTGATGATGCGGTCGAGCGCCTGGTTCGCGCTGTTCGCGTGCAGGGTCGCGAGGCAGAGGTGGCCGGTCTCGGCAAACTGGATGCCGTATTCCATGGTCTCCTTGTCGCGGATCTCGCCGATCAGGATGACGTCGGGCGCCTGGCGCAGCGTGTTCTTGAGCGCGGCGTGCCAGGTCTCGGTGTCCACGCCGACCTCGCGCTGCGTGATGACACAACCCTTGTGCGGGTGCACGTACTCGACCGGGTCCTCGATCGAAATGATGTGGCCCCGCGAATGCTCGTTGCGATGGCCGATCATCGCGGCCAGCGTCGTCGACTTACCGGAGCCGGTACCACCGACGACGATCACCAGCCCGCGCTTGTTCATGACGACATCTTTCAGGATCGGCGGCAGCTCGAGTTCGCCGAGCGACGGGATCTCTGTCGTGATCGTGCGCAGCACGGCGCCGGCCATTCCCTGCTGGATGAAGGCACTGACGCGGAAACGGCCGATCCCCTGCGGGCTGATCGCGAAGTTGCATTCCTTGGTCGCGTCGAATTCCTTGATCTGCTTGTCGTTCATGATCGAGCGCACGATCATGGCGGCCTGCTCGGCGTTCAGCGGCGTATCCGTCGCCTTGTGGATCGTGCCGTCGACCTTGATGGCCGGCGGGAAACCACAGGTGATGAACAGGTCGGAGCCGCCCTTCTCGACCATCTTTTTCAGCAGGTTTTGCGTCAGCCTTACGGCCTGCTCTCTTTCCATTCCCGGTCTCCCTCGGCCCTGCTCGGAACGCGGCTCAGAAGTTGTCCTTGTTGACGGCCTTGAAGCGCGCCTCTTCCTTCGTGATCAGGCCTTTCTGCATGAGCTCGGCCAGGTTCTGGTCCAGCGTCTGCATGCCGGATGCCTGGCCGGTCTGGATGGCCGAATACATCTGCGCGATCTTGCCTTCGCGGATCAGGTTGCGAATGGCCGGCGTGCCGATCATGATTTCGTGCGCCGCGATTCGCCCGCCGCCGATCTTCTTCAGCAGCGTCTGCGAGATGACCGCGCGCAGCGACTCCGACAGCATCGCGCGCACCATTTCCTTCTCGGCGGCCGGGAACACGTCGACGATACGGTCGATGGTCTTGGCCGCGGAACTGGTATGCAGCGTCCCGAACACGAGGTGGCCGGTCTCGGCCGCGGTCAGCGCCAGCCGGATCGTCTCGAGGTCGCGCAGCTCGCCGACCAGAATCACGTCTGGATCCTCGCGCAGCGCCGAACGCAGCGCCTCGTTGAAGCCGAGCGTGTCGCGGTGCACCTCTCGCTGGTTGATCAGCGAGCGCTTGGACTCGTGCACGAACTCGATCGGGTCCTCGATGGTCAGGATGTGATCGGGCTTGTTGTCGTTGATGTAATCGACCATGGCCGCCAGCGTCGTCGACTTGCCCGAGCCGGTCGGCCCCGTCACCAGCACGATGCCGCGCGGGTGCATGGAGACGTCCTTGAAGATCGACGGCGCGCCGAGATCGTCGAGCGTCAGGATCTCCGAGGGAATCGTGCGGAATACCGCGGCCGAGCCGCGGTTCTGGTTGAAGGCGTTGACGCGAAAGCGCGCCAGCTTCGGAATCTCGAAGGAGAAGTCGGTCTCCAGGAATTCCTCGTAGTCCTTGCGCTGCTTGTCATTCATGATGTCGTACACCATGCTATTGACATCCTTGTGCGTCAGCGCGGGCATGTTGATTCGCTTGATGTCGCCGTCGACCCGGATCATCGGCGGGACACCGCCCGACAGGTGCAGGTCGGACGCGTTGTTCTTGACGGTGAACGACAGCAGCTGGGCGACGTCGACAGCCATGTTTCTCCCTCGGAATAAGCGGCGGCCGCACTTACCATAACCCGGCCGTCAGAGCTGCCTAGTATAGCGACTCACTGCGAGCAAAACGTGATAAACCTCACGGAAAACTTTCGGAAAATCCAAGATTTGCTGGCCGGCGCGGAACAGGCCGCGGGCCGCCCGCCGGGCTCCGTGCGGCTGCTCGCCGTCAGTAAGACGAAGCCGGCAAAGGCAATTCTCGAAGCGGCGCGGGCCGGGCAGCGGGAATTCGGCGAGAACTTCGTCCAGGAGGCCCTCGGCAAGATGGACGAACTGGGCGACGCGGAACTGACCTGGCACTTCATTGGCCACCTGCAGAGCAACAAGACCCGCGCCGTCGCGGAGCGCTTCGACTGGGTGCACACGGTGGACCGTTACAAGATCGCCCGGCGCCTGAGCGAGCAGCGGTCACCGCACGCACCGCCGCTGAACGTCTGCCTGCAGGTCAACGTAGACGACGAGACGACGAAATCCGGCCTCGCCCCCGACGCGGTCCGGGACCTCGCGCGACGCGTGGCGGAACTGCCGCGCCTGAAGCTGCGCGGACTGATGTGCATTCCGCAGCCCCGGGACGACACGGAAGGACAGCGTCTGCCGTTCGCGCGCCTGCGCGAACTGAAAGAGCAGCTCGAGGAACACGGGCTGGAACTTGATACGCTGTCGATGGGCATGACGGCGGACTACGCCGCGGCGATCGCCGAGGGTGCGACGATCGTGCGCATCGGCACGGCGCTGTTCGGCCCGCGCGAAACGGAACACGAAGGAGACCAGTCATGATCAGCGAAAAGATCGGCTTCATCGGCGGCGGCAACATGGCCCGCGCGATCGCGGGCGGACTGCTGCGCGGCGGCATGCACGCGACCGACGTGTTCATCGCCGAGCCGCTCGAGGCACAGCGGGAGCGGCTGCGCGACGAGTTCCGCGGCGTCACGGTCAGCGGCGACAACGCGCGCGTCGCGGCGGCGGCCGACATCGTCCTGTTCGCGGTCAAGCCGCAGATCCTGAAGCCCGTCTGCCGCGGCCTCGCGGACACGGTGCAGGCGCACAAGCCGCTGATCATGTCGATCGCGGCGGGCCCGCGCGTCGCCGACATCGACGACTGGCTCGGCGGCGGCATGGGCATCGTCCGCGTCATGCCGAACCAGCCGGCGCTGGTCGACCAGGGTGTCTCCGCGCTGATCGCCAACGAGCGAGCCGGCGAGCGCGAGCGTGGCCTCGCGGAGCGCATCATGTCCGCCGTCGGCGAGGTCGTCTGGCTCGACGACGAGGACCTGATGGATGCGGTCACCGCCGTGTCGGGCACCGGGCCGGCCTACTTCTACCTGATGATCGACATGCTGATCGATGCCGCGACGGAATTCGGCATCGACGGCGACACGGCCCGGACGCTGGCCGTCGAAACCGCTCGCGGCGCCGCCTCGCTGGCTGCCGCCGAGCGCGAGACGATGAAGACGCTGATCGGGCGGGTCAGTTCGCCCGGCGGCACGACGATGGCGGCTTTCGAGAGTCTCGAGGCGGCCGGGGTTCGTGATATCTTTGCGGCCGCCGTCGTCGCCGCGCGTGACCGCGCGGTGGAACTCGCCGGCATGGCCAGGACCGACGACGCACAATGATCGAAGCACTGTATTTCATCGTCAGCGCGCTGGGCCAGCTGGTCATGCTGGTGTTCCTGATGCGTTTCTGGATGCCGCTGACCCGGGCTGACTTCCGCAACCCGCTGGCGCAGGCGATCCTGAAGATAACCTCGCCGGCGATCGTCCCGCTGCGCCGGCTGCTGCCGTCGGTCGGGCGCGTCGACACCGCCACGGTCGTGGTGCTGCTGGTGCTGCAGACGCTGCTGGTACTGCTGTTGCTCCAGCTGCGCGGTGCGAGCTTCCCGCCGCTCGACGTGGCGCTCGTCGTCGTCCTCGAACTCGCGATCCGCAGCCTGTACCTGTTCTTTTTCGTGATCCTGCTGAGCGTCATCCTGAGCTGGCTGGCGCCGCAGGCTTACAACCCGGTCATCGCAATGATCGGCTCGATGGCCGAGCCGGTACTGCGGCCGTTCCGCCGGCTGGTGCCGACTGTGGGCGGGCTCGACATCTCGCCCGTTTTCGCGATCATCCTGCTGCAGGCGGGCGTGATCCTGCTGCAATCCCTGCGCCCGTTCGCCGTCTGAGAGCCCGCGGTTTTCGTCGGCGGGCATAGGCCACGACCGCAAAACCCGCTATAGTGGCGGCACAAGCGCAGCAGCCGGAAACGGGGGAACATCCGACATGATGCCGAGAACGTTTACAGCCACGCTGTCGCTGCTCGCCTTGCTCGCGGGCTGCGGCGGTCCCGGCGAGGACGCCACGATCCCGCAGGCCCAGCCTGCCGAGGAGACCTCGCTGACCGTGGACGGTTACACGATCCACTTCAACGCACAGTCGACCGACAGCCTGCCGCCCGAAGTGGCGCGCCAGTACAACATCGTCCGCAGCAAGAATCGCGCGATGCTCAACGTCACGATCATCAACGACGACGGCAGCGCCGCGACCGGCGCTGTAGCGGTCAAGACCGTCAACCTGACCGGACAGCTCAAGAACGTGCAGATGCGCAAGATCCAGGAGCAGGAGGCGGTCTACTACATCGGCGAAATCCCGGTCGCCAACAGCGAGACCCTGGTCTTCGACATTTCCGTGGTTCCGGACGGCCGCGAGGATCCGATCGAGGTCCGCTTCCAGCGGCAGTTCTACACGAACTGAGCCGCCCGCCGGGGCGGCCCCGGTTTCGGCGTTTTCCTGCGGAAAAACGCATATTTTTGCTTAACCGATCCCGGTTCTTGTGCTATCGTCCCGCGGGTTTCAGTCGCGGGCCGCTGGCCCGCTTTGTTGTACCAACAGGAGTCATTTTTTCATGGCAGCACAGAAGAAAGCCGGCGCGAACACGAAGAAACCGCCGACGAAGTCCGAGATCTACGCCCGCATCGCGGAAGACACGGGTCTGACGAAGAAAGACGTCAGCGCAGTATTTGATTCGCTCGCAGGCCAGATCAAGAAGAATCTCGGCGGTCGCGGCGGCCCCGGCGTGTTCACCATTCCGGGACTCCTCAAGATGCGCGTCGTCAAGAAGCCGGCGACCAAGGCTCGCAAGGGCGTCAACCCCTTCACCGGCGAGGAGATGATGTTCAAGGCCAAGCCGGCGTCGAAGACCGTCAAGGTCGCAGCGCTCAAGGGCCTGAAGGACATGGTCTGAGCAGGCAGCCTGCCGGACAGAAAAACCGGGCTTCGGCCCGGTTTTTTTTTGCCCCGATCGAGCGCTCAGCCGGCGTGTCGTGCGACGAAGTCGACGACGGTCGCGCGCAGCTCGACGAGGCGCCCGTGGAAGAAGTGGCCTGCCCCGGGGAACACGCTGAGTTCCGGGCCCGGCTCGAGCGAATTCACCCAGTCGACCGTCTCGCTGACGGGCACGACCTCGTCCGCGTCGCCGTGCACGATCAGCCACGGGCAGGCCGGCTGGACCTCGAGGCTGTCGACGAAGCGGTAGACCGCCGGGGCGACGCTGACCAGCCCCGCGGGCCGGCTCGCGACCGCCGCGCGAATGGCAACCGCGGCGCCGAACGAGAACCCACCCAGCCAGAGCGGCTCGCCCGCGAAGTTCGTGCGCAGCCACTCTATGCAGGCGTGCGCATCGTCGACCTCGCCGCGCGCATCGTCGAATTCGCCCTCGCTCGCGCCCACGCCGCGGAAGTTGAAGCGCAGCGTGCGCATGCCGCGCTCGAGGAAGGCGCGCGCGAGCGTGTGCGCGACCTTGTTGTTCAGCGTGCCCCCCTGCAGCGGATGCGGGTGGCAAACCAGCGCCACGCCGGACGGCGTCAGCTCGGCGGGCGACTCCAGCAGCGCTTCGAGTCGCCCGGCCGGACCGTGGATGTCGGGCTTGTCAGGCCGGGGCGGGCGCGGCATCGCCGACCTCGGCTTTCTGCGACTGCTTCTCGGGCGAGAACCAGACGATCGTGTCGCCCGGCTCGGGTTCGGCCACGTGCTCCGCGGTGACGAATCGCACGTCGCGCTCCGGATTCATGATGCAGATCTCGAGCGCGTCCGCGGCGCGCTCGCTGCGGAACTGCGCGTAGCCGTAGTTTTCCGAGATGCGCGTCTTGGAGAATCGCCAGCCGCGCACGAGGTTGCGCCACAGTGCCTCGAAGTCGGCCTCCGCGTCGAACGCGACGCTGCCGCGCCGCGGCCGGGCCAGCGCCTTCGGATCGTCCTCGAACTCGCCGCTGCCCATCGCGAGTTGCAGCACGTTGCGCTGGCCGACTTCCGGCGCGAGCGCGGTGCAGACGAGGGCGTTGTAGGCATCGTTGCGGGTCGCCGCCAGCACGGTGCGCACGTGGGCGATCTCCACGGACTCCTCGGCGAACTCTGACAGGATCTCGCCGTAGAACACGGGGATACCGGCGAGGCGCGCCTCGCGCAGGTTGTGCCAGGACGTGTCGGTAAGCAGCACGTTGACCTTCATGTCGCGCAGGACCTGCGCGAGCGCGACGGTCCATGGCGAGGCGCCGATGATCAGCACGCCGTCGCGGTGCCGGGACGACAGCCCCAGCCGGTCGGACAGCCAGTTGATCGTCAGCCCGTGGCAGAACACCGTCGCGAAGATGATCGCGAACACGAGCGGCAGCAGGCTCTCCGCCGGGTAGCCGGCGTCGACGAGGCGCGGGCCCATCAGGCCGGCCGTTGCCGCGGCGACGATGCCGCGCGGCGCGATCCACGACAGGAGCACGCGTTCCTTCAGCTCCATCCCGGCGCCGATCGTCGCGAGCATGATCGCGACCGGGCGGGCGACGAACAGGATCGCCACGACCAGCAGGACGCCGCGCCAGCCGATGTCGACCAGGGAGCCGACATCGAGATCGGCGGTCAACGACACGAACACGACCGAGACGAGCATGATCGTGATGTACTCCTTGAAGCGCTTCATGTCGCCGATGCCCGGCAGGTTCATGTTGCCGACGACGATGCCCATGATCGTGACGGCGAGCAGGCCTGCCTCCTTCTGCGCGATGTCGGCGAGCGCGTAGACGATGAGCACGAGTCCGAGCAGCACCGGGCTCTTCAGGTACTCCGGCACCAGGCCCTGGCGGAACGCGCGCCCGGTAGCCCAGCCACCGACGCCGCCGAGAATCAGGCTGAACACGATCGCGAGACCGATACCCTGCGCGACTTCCTGCCAGCCGCTGCCGCTGCCCTGGAAGATGAAGAACTGGAAAACGAGCACGGCGAGCAACGCGCCGATCGGGTCGTTGACGATGCCTTCCCACTTCAGGTACGAGGCCGTGCGCCTGTTCAGCGCCGCCTGGCGCAGCAACGGCATGATGACGGTCGGGCCGGTGACGACCATGATCGCGCCGAACACGAGCGCAACCGGCCAGTCGAGGCCGCCGGCGTAGTGTGCACAGAGCGAGGATGCGGCCCAGGCGAGCGGCACGCCGGCGTACACGAGGCGGCGCACTCCGGTCGCCGCGTCCTTCAGCTCCCTGAGCTGCAGGCTCAGGCCGCCCTCGAACAGGATGATCGCGACGCACAGGCTGACGACCGGGCGCAGGTACTCGCCGAAGTCCGCGCCCGGGTCGATGAAACCGAGCCCGGGCCCGGCGATCAGGCCGAATGCCGCGAGCAGCACGATCGCGGGCAGCTTCAGGCGCCATGCAATCCACTGCGCGGCGATGCCGAGCCCGGCGACAGTGACGATGGCAATCATGATGTGATGTTCGTCCATGCGTAGCTTGCCGGCGCGGCGAGTCCCTGAACCCCCGCGATGATACATGAGCCGGGCCGCGGACCGCGCGACCCGCGCTGGCCCGGCCGGGACGGCTTGGCATAGAATTGCCGCAGCGACGACAACGTCGCGCAGCCAGGGGACGCGCTGTATGCAGGACGGCACGGCAGTGCAAGCGGGGCGATGCGCAAGCCCGGATACCCGGTCGCCGGGAAGCCGGGGATAGCGATGCCGGACGTCCCCGCCGTTG
This sequence comes from uncultured Woeseia sp., assembly GCA_937925605.1. GTDB lineage: Bacteria > Pseudomonadota > Gammaproteobacteria > Steroidobacterales > Woeseiaceae > Woeseia. The sequence goes on along the minus strand of CALALV010000034.1, from coordinate 7,038 downwards.
CTGCGCTGCTGCTCGCCTTGCTTGCCGGCCTCGTCGCGGGCTGGCTGATCAGGGGATTGCGCACGCGTCGCGAGAAAGCAGCCTTGTCGGCCGGCTGGCAGCACCAGCTCGACGCGCAGCAGAGCGAGAACGATCGCATCGCGGCGCAGAACACGAGCCTGATGGAGCAGGTCAGCCAGCTGCAGGCGGCCAACGTCGAACTGCGCAAGCGCGGCGAGCGGCTATCGGGCGAGGCCCGCGAAGCGACGACCGCGCGCGAGGGCCTCGCGCGCCAGGTCCGGGACCTGCGCGCCAGCCTCGGCGCCGCGGTCGCACAGCGTGACCGCCTGCGCGCCGCGGCGAGCGACGACGCGCAGCGCGGCGAGGCGGTGAGCTCGAGACTGCGCGAAAAAGACGAAAAGATCGCGCAGCTGCGCCTCGAACTCGGCCGCTGGCAGGAACGCGTGCCGCCGCTGGTCGAACGCTACCGTGAACGGGACGCCGAAGCGCAGGCACTTGCGCAACAGGTCGACGAGCTGCGTGCGCGGCTGGCCACCGGCGCGGGCAGCGACGAAACGCGCATCGAGCCGCTGGAGGACGCGGCGATCGCCGCGGGCGACGCGTCGAACGAACAATACGAGGACACGCTGCTCTCCGAACTGCGCGGGAGCGGCGACTACCCGGCCGACGCGCCCGCCGACTCCGCCGGGCGGCCCGACGACGCTGCAGACGCCGCGCGGCGCGCCGACGGCGGACACGACAGGGAGGAGCCGCCGCGGGAGCGTGAAGAAACACGCCACGAACAGCGCGACGACCTCAAACGCATCCGCGGCATCGGCCCGGCCATCGAGAAAACGCTGAACCGGCTCGGCATACTGCGCCTGCGGCAGATCGCCGACATGTCGCAGGATGACGTGGCGCGCGTCGCCGGCGAGCTGCGCGGCTTCCGCTCGCGCATCGAGCGCGAGGACTGGATCGGGCAGGCGCGCCTGCTGCTCGACGAGGGAGCGCGCGACCCGGTCTAGGCCACGCTGGCGCTAGCGGTTCGCGCCGCCCTCGATGCCGGCGAGTTCGACCTCGAACACCAGCGTGGCGCCGGGCGGTATCACGTTACCGGCGCCCCGCTCGCCGTAGGCGAGCTCCGGAGCTATCGTCAGTTCGCGCACTTCGCCGACGCGCATGCCGGCGACGCCTGCGTCCCAGCCGCGGATGACGCGACCGGCGCCGAGCGGAAAACTGAAATGCTGACCCCGGTCGACTGAGCTGTCGAATTTCTGCCCGCGCTTGTCCTCGGCCGACTCGTCGTAGAGCCAGCCCGTGTAGTGCACGACGGCGGTCGCGCCGGGCGCGATCGCGGGCCCGCTGCCCTCCTCGATGATGCGCACGTCGAGTCCCGGTATGGCCTCGCCGGTCGCGTCCGCGCCGACATCTGCCCCGAATGACGACGCCTCGCCCGCCGCGGGCTCGTTCGTCGCCGGCTCCTGGCTGCATCCGGCGAATGCCGCGGCCAGCAGCGCGAGCGCTGCCGTCGCGAGTGTCGAATAGCTGCTGCTCGTTCGCATCATCGATTCCTGTTCCTCGGTTCAATGGGCGGGCAGGCGTCCCGGCGTCCGCCGGCACAGCTACCCCGGGTCCGGCGCGACCTGTTATCGTTCAGAGGCGCGTCCGAGGCCAAGACTCTGCCCAAGTTGCCCGGTGCGCGCAAATGCCTCGTCAACGCCGGCGTCGCCGGCACGGAATCGCAGGTCAGCATGGATGACAGGACGCCGCCCGGGTACGCCGCCGAGTTCGACGGTGTCTGGCTGACGCGCGGAGAAGTCGTCGCGCTGAACGACCTGACGCTGTCGCTGCCGCTCAGGCAGACGACGGCCGTGCTCGGCGCCAGCGGCAGCGGCAAGTCGACGCTGGTGCAACTGATCATAGGCCTGCTGCGCCCGGACGCAGGCAGCGTGCGTACGCTGGGCGCCCCGATCGACTACGACGATCCCGGGCCGATGCGCAAGCGCATCGGTTACGCGATCCAGGACGTGGCGCTGTTCCCGCACCTGTCGATTCGCGACAACATCCTGCTGCCCGCGCGCCTCGACGACCGGGACCCGGCGGCCAGCCGGGCGCGGCTCGAGGAACTGCTGGCGCTGATGCACCTGCCCGCCGACGTCCTCGCGCGCTACCCGCACGAGTTGTCCGGCGGCCAGCAACAGCGCGCCGGCCTGTGCCGGGCCATGATGCTGCGCCCGGAGATGCTGCTGCTCGACGAGCCGTTTTCCGGCCTCGACACGATGACCCGCCGCAGCATCCACGGCCAGTTCCTGGAACTACAGGCGGCCGAGCCGATATCGACGGTGCTCGTGACCCACGATCCGCAGGAAGCCGTGAACCTGGCCGACTACATGGTCGTCATGAAGAGCGGCCGCGTGCAGCAGCACGGGGAAGTCGACGAAGTCGTCGCGAACCCGGTCAACGAATACGTTGCGCACCTGTGCACGGCGCTGCCGGGCATCGAGCGCTGATGCGCGCGCTCGCCTTAGCCGCGCTCTGCCTGCTGGCCGCCGCGAGCGGCGCCGCGACCGTGACGGTCGGCAGCAAGAACTTCACCGAGAGCTATATCCTGTCGGAAATCGCGGCGCAGCTGCTGGAAGCGAACGGCTTCGACGTCGAGCGCCGCCAGGGACTGAACGGCACGAAGATCAGCTACGAAGCGCTGATCAACGGCAACGTGACCGTCTACCCCGAGTACACCGGTACGATCACCGAGGTGATCCTGGCGCAGCCGCAGATCGAGGACCTCGACGCGATCCGGGCCGCGCTGGCCGAGCGTGGCCTGCGCCTGCTCGACCCGCTCGGCTTCAACAATACCTACGCGCTCGCGGTGACCGAAGAACTTGCCGCCCGCGAGGGTCTCGCGCGCATCTCTGACCTGCGCGCGCACCCGGAACTGCGCGCCTCTTTCCCGCACGAATTCCTCAACCGGCAGGACGGCTGGCGGGCGCTGAAGCAGCGTTACGGGCTCGCGCAGACCGCGGGCGGGATCGAGCACAGCCTGTCGTACGACGCGATGGAACAGGGCAAGATCGACCTGACGGCCGTGTACTCGACGGACGGCGAGATCCTGCGCAGCGGCCTCGTGATCCTCGAAGACGACCTTGGCTACTTCCCGCGTTACCTCGCCGCCTACATGGCGAACGCCGGGCTGCCGGCCGACGCGGCCGAGTTACTCGGGGTCCTGAGCGGACGCATCGACGACCGCCGCATGCAGGCGCTCAACCTGCGCGCGCTCGATCCGGACGTGAGCATCGCCGAGGTTGCCAGCGGCTTTCTCGCGGAGGAAGGCCTGGTCGCCCCGGGCAGTTCGGTCGGCGGTTTCCTGCCGCAGCTGCTGCGCAACACGCAGCGACACCTGAAGCTCACCGCCATCGCGCTGATGCTCGCCATCGCGGTGGGCGTCGGCATCGCCGTCGCCGTGCATCGCCACCGCGGCATGTCGAATGCCTTCCTGTACGTGACCGGCCTGCTGCAGACGGTGCCGTCGATCGCGCTGCTGGCGCTGATGATCCCGCTCGCCGGGGTCGGCCAGGCGCCGGCGATCATCGCGTTGTTCCTTTACTCGCTGCTGCCGATCGCGCGCAGCACGATCACGGCGATGCGCGCTATCCCGCCCGGCTACCGGCAGGTGGCGGCGGCGATGGCGATGTCCCGGACCCAGGAGCTGCGCTACGTGCTCCTGCCGCTCGCGATGCCCCACGTGCTGGCCGGCATTCGCACGGCGGCGGTCATCTGCATCGGCACTGCGACGCTGGCCGCGTTCATTGGCGCCGGCGGCCTCGGCGACCCGATCGTCACGGGGCTCGCGCTGAACGACAGCCGGCTGATCCTGCAGGGCGCCCTGCCCGCGGCGGGTCTGGCGATCCTGACCGAACTGTTCTTCGGGCTGGTCGAGCGCTGGCTGGTCGTGCCGCACATGCGCAGCCACGCCCGGCCGGGCTGACTCAGGCCGCGTCCGGCGGCCGCGCGAGCTCCAGCAGGAAGTCGTTCATCCGCCGCACGTAGGCGGCCGGGTCGGCGAGCTGGCTGCCCTCTGCGAGCAGCGCATGGTCCAGCACGATGTGGGCCAGCGCCGCGAAACGCTCGTCGTCGGTCTCGTCGGCGAGCCGCCGCAGCAGCGGATGCTCGACGTTGACCTCGAGCTCGGGCTTCGATTCCGGGACCTCCTGCCCGGCGGCCTCGAGCATGCGCCTGAGCTGCGGCGGCAGGTCCGACTCGCTCGCGACGACGCAGGCCGGGGAGTCGACCAGGCGGCGGCTCGGGTTGACGCCGGCGACGCGGTCGCGCAGCGTGCGGCCGATCTTCTTCAGCAGCGCCTTGTGTTCCTGTTCGTCGACCTCGCGGCTGACTTCGCCTTCCGCATCCGGCAGCTCGAGCTTGCCGCGAGCGACGTCCTGGAAGCGCTTGCCCTCGAACTCCGGCAGGTGCTCGACCAGCCAGGGATCGATGCGCTCGTGTAGCAGCAGCACCTCGATGCCCCGCTTTGCCAGCGCCTCGAGGTGGGGGCTCGAGCGCGCGGTCTCGAGGCTGTCGGCGAGCAGGTAATAGATCCGGTCCTGCCCGTCAGCGGCGCGCGCGACGTAGTCGGCGAGCGACTGGTCCTGGGCCTCGCCGTCGCTGCGAGTCGTCGTGAATCGCAGCAACGCGACGAGCTTGTCTGCGTGCTGCGCATCCTCGACCAGGCCTTCCTTCAGCACCTGCCCGAATTGCTTCCAGAACGTCGCGTAGTCGTCGGGGCGATCGCTCGCCAGCTTCGCGAGCATATCGAGCACGCGGCGCGTCAGCGCGGTTTTCATTGCCTCGACCGACGGGTTCGCCTGCAGCAGCTCGCGCGACACGTTCAGCGGCAGGTCGGCGGAGTCGACGACGCCGCGTACGAAGCGCAGGTAGAGCGGCAGGAACTGCTCGGCGTCGTCCATGATGAAAACTCGCTGGACGTAGAGCTTCAGGCCCCTCGGCTTCTCGCGATTCCAGATATCGAACGGCGCGACGGACGGTATGTAGAGCAGGCTCGTGTAGTCGCGTTTGCCCTCTACCCGGTTGTGGCTCCAGGTCAGGGGATCGGCGAAATCGTGTGACAGGTGCTTGTAGAATTCCCGGTACTCGTCTTCCTCGATCTCGCTGCGCGAGCGGGTCCACAGCGCGGTCGCGGAGTTCACGGTGCGTGCTTCGTCCTTGCCGTCGGCGAGCCTGACCGGGAAGGCGATGTGGTCGGAATACTTGCGGATCAGCGTCTCGAGCCGCCGCGCGTCGGCAAACTCCGCTTCGTCGTCCTTCAGCTCGAGCGTGACGCGCGTACCGCGTGCCGCACGCTCGATCGTCTCGACCGTGAACTCGCCGCTGCCGTCGGATTCCCAGCGCGCTGCCTCCGCCGCGCCGAGCCCGGCACGCCGCGTCTCGACGACGACGCGCTGTGCGACGATGAAGGCGGAATAGAAGCCGACGCCGAACTGGCCGATCAGGCGCGCGTCCTGCTTTGCATCGCCGGTCAGGCTCTCGAGAAACTCGCCGGTGCCGGAGCGCGCGATCGTGCCCAGGTTGCGGGTGAGCTCGTCACGCGACATGCCGATCCCGTTGTCGGTCACGGAGAGGGTCTTCGCGTCCTTGTCGAACTCGACGGTGATGCCGAGATCGGCGTCGTCCTCGAGCAGCCCGGGCGACTCCAGCGCCTCGAAGCGCAGCTTGTCCGCCGCGTCCGACGCGTTGGAGATCAGTTCGCGCAGGAAGATCTCCTTGTTGCTGTACAGCGAGTGGATCATCAGCTTCAGCAACTGACGAACCTCTGCCTGGAATTCCCGGGTCTGGCGCTCCGCTTGCTCGCTCACGTGCTGGTTCCCCGCAATGCAATGTCGACAGGCGCACGGACGGGTCGCCCGCGCGGCGCAGGAGACGATAATGACGGGGGCGGCTATTTCAAGGGCTGCGGGCGAAATACCTGCGGCGCGCCCTGGGCGCGGGCCGGTGGCGGCCCGCCGACGCTGCTAGCCTTGCAGGTCTTCGAGGCGGCGGGCGGCCTGCGCCCGCTGCCACAGGACCGAGCCGAGCAACAGCGCGGCGAGTACCGGCCCGAGCGCCGGCACTGCGAGCATGGCGGCGACCAGCACGGCCAGCACCGCGAGCCACAGGCTCAGCATGAGCACGCGCAGGGCAAGGCGACGCAGGCGTTCCACCTGCAACGGCAGTGCGGTGACGTAGTCGTCGAGGTTATCGAGCCACTGCAGTACGCATTCCATTCGACTGGCCTCCCTGGCCCCGTGTCGTCGCCGGCGCCTACGCAGCCGGCCCGTCGAGCGGCAGCGGTCGCCCCGCAGGCGACTCGTCGGCGCCGCTCTCGAGTGCGGTCACGTTGGTTTGCTTGGCGTGTTCGATCGCGCGATGAAACAGCTCCCAGCGCTGGCGCGTCTGTGCGTTTTTCAAGGCGCCGGTGCGCGGAAGCGGCTTGCTGGGTGTGTTCGACATGCGTTTCGATTCGCGTTGTTCGTGAGCGTTAACGAACTATAGGGAGCAGGGCGCGCCGCTGCCGTGAGACAAGTCACAGCTTGCGTCGCGGCAACAGCCGAACGGAACGGCGCATGCAAAACGGAGAACTGCTACCGACGTTTTGTCAATTGCGTGCAGCTCGCCAGCGTGTTGCCGCACGGCCGGCGATCGCGTCGCGCGGGATGCCGGCCGTGCGCGCGCGCAGGTCGCGCGCTGCGATCGCACGGCCCGCCCGGACGGCGGCGACCGCAGGGACGCGCTGCTCGTGTGGCACGACCTCGAGCCCGACCAGCGCCTGCTCGTGGACGAGCTCGCCGCCGGGCGGCGCATCGGCCTGCGGGTCGCGCCGCTCGCTCCCGTTCCGTACGTGGACGGCAGCGGCATCCCGGACTGGGGCGCGCTCGAGCAGTCGACCGACCGCCGCACCGAGCCCCGCCATACCTACCGCGAGCACGTGGACGCCTTCGCGGACGCCGGCCCGGTCGCCGCGCTGGGACGCAACCTGACGAGCCGCGGCGTCTGCATCGAGACCGCGAG
>CALALV010000033.1 GCA_937925605.1 uncultured Woeseia sp. | reverse complement strand
CGGCGGCGGCGGCCAACACGGCGAGCGTTCCGCTCGAGGAACTGCGCAGCGGGCTGAAGCCGCCGCTCCGCTTCATCGGCCTGCACTTCTTCAGCCCGGTTGCGCAGCTGCCGCTGGTCGAGGTCGTCCACTGCGAGGACAGCGACGAGGCGGTAATCGACCTGGGTCTCGGCTACGTCAAGGGCATCGGCAAGACCCCGCTGGCCTGCCGCAGCGCGCCCGGCTTCGTCGTCAACCGTCTGCTGACGCCTTACATGGGCGAGGCCATGCACCTCGCGAACGACGGCGTCGCGTTACCCGACATCGACCGTGCCGCCGAGGACTTCGGCATGCCGATGGGACCGGCCGAACTCGTCGACAGCGTCGGCCTGGACGTGGCGCTCAACGTCTCGAAGGTGCTCGGCAAGGCCTTCGACCGGCCCGTGCCGGAGCGACTGGCCGAGATGGTCGATGCCGGCCAGCTCGGGCGCAAGACGGGCCAGGGTTTCTACACCTGGGTCGACGGCCGGGCCAAAAAGCCGGCCGGGGGCGACGGCAAGCGTCCCGCGGACATGCAGGACCGGCTGATGCTGCCGATGGTCAACGAGGCCGTGGCCTGCCTCAGCGAAGGCGTCGTGGCCGACGCCGACCTGCTGGACGCGGGCGTCATCTTCGGAACCGGCTTCGCGCCGTTCCGGGGCGGCCCGCTGAATTACGCGCGCGAACGCGGCATCGACGAGGTGGTAGCGCGGCTGGAGTCGCTCGCGGCAGACCACGGCGAGCGCTTCCGTCCGCATCCGGGCTGGCGGGACCTGCGCGACCGGCTCGAGAAATCGGGCTGACGGGGCCGCATCAGGTGGTAAACTGTGCGCCGTTTCACGCGCTCGCCGCCCGGCACTATCGGCAGTCGACAAACCGAAGGTAGAATAAGCACTTAGCAGTGGCCGCCCGCTCCCCGACGGGAGCAGCAGCGCGGCCACTGTCATAACCACGCCCCAGGATGAACAGGATACGCAATGACGGCTGAGCGGCTCGATATCCAACTGCTCAAGAGCTTCACGCCACTGGACGGCCTCAAGCGGGACAATCTCGCAGCGCTCGCCGGCAAGGTGCAGATTCGGGAGTTGTCACCGCAGCAGATCCTTTTCAAGGAAGGCGACGCCGAGAAACGGACGATCTACGTCGTGTCGGGAAAGCTGGAACTGATCTACCAGGGCGAGGTTTCCGAGGTCGTCGAGGGCGGCACCGACAGCGCCCGCAACCCGGTCGCCCCGCACTACCCGCGCAACGTCATGGCGCGCGCCAAGGACCGCGTCCAGTACATCTCGATCGACAGCGACCTGCTCGACGTGATGCTCACCTGGGACCAGACCGGTTCCTACGAGGTCTCCGAGCTGCAGGGGGCCGAGGACGTCGGCGGCGACGACTGGATGACGATGCTGCTGCAGACCAAGGCGTTCCACAAGATTCCGCCGGCCAATATCCAGGCGATCTTCATGCGCATGCAGCAGATCAACTACAAGGCCGGCGACGTCGTGCTGAAGCAGGGCGCCGAGGGCGACTACTTCTACGTCCTGACCCGCGGCAAGTGCCTCGTCACCCGCGAGACGCCGCTGAACAAGGACGGCATCAAGCTGGCCGAATTGAACGTCGGCGACACCTTCGGCGAGGAAGCGCTGATCTCGGATGCGAAGCGCAACGCCACGGTGACGATGCAGACCGACGGCGCGGTGATGCGCCTCGGCAAGGATGACTTCAAGCGCCTGCTGAACGAGCCGATGCTCGACTGGGTGGATCGGGCCGAAGCGGATCGCATCGTCGCGGACGGCGGCAAGTGGCTGGACGTGCGCCTGCCCAGCGAGTTCGAGAACCACCACGTCGAGGGCGCGATCAACATCCCGCTGTACTTCATTCGCCTGAAGATCAACACGCTGAGCACCGACACGCCCTACGTCGTCTGCTGCGACACGGGCCGCCGCAGCTCGGCCGGCGCCTACATCCTGAGCGAGCGCGGCTTCGACGCGTACGTGCTGAAGGGCGGAATAGCCGCGGGCCAGTCCTGAGTCGCGGGCGAGTGGCGGCAGCCGGGCCGCCTACATCGTGTGCGTGGGCTTGTCGCCGCCGAGTGCCCCGGCAAGATAGTTCTCGATCTTCTTCTGCGTGTTGCCCTGGTCCTGGTCGCTGAACTGCACCCCGATGCCCGCGGTTCGCTTCCCCTGGGCACCTTTCGGCGTCATCCAGATGACGGTGCCGGCGACCGGGATCTTCTCCTCCTCGCCCATCAGGTTCAGCAGCATGAACACCTCGTCGCCGAGGCGGTAGGAGCTGTTCGTCGGAATGAACAGCCCGCCGTTGACGACGAACGGCATGTACGCGAGGTACAGCGCGCTCTTGTCCTTGATGGTCAGCGTCAACAAGCCCGGTTTGGTCATCGTGTCCTGTCCTTCGCGGCCCGCGGCGACGGCCACAGGCGGCGTAAATCCGGTTCGCGGCCGCAGTCGTCGAGACCCTCGGCCCAGTCGATCAGCAGGCCTTCCAGCGTCAGTTGCGGGTTCCACGACCCGCCCGCCTGCGCGCGTACGCGATTGATCGAGTCTAGATAGCAAAACAGCTTTCGGCTGTCCATGCGCTGCAGCACAGTATCTTGCAGAAATGCGGAGCGCGTCTCGCCCGCGGCCCCGGAGCGCCGGCGAATGCAGGCCTGCACCTGGCGGCAGAGCCAGTCGAGCACCTGCTCCGGCGGCCGCTCGAGCCAGCGCCCGGCCACGGCGACCGGGGACGCCTGGCGCGCCGCCAGCGCGGCCAGGTCGCGGCCCATCGCGGCCGAGAACTCCTGCTCGTCCTGCAGTGCCAGCGCCGCTAGCGGTGCCCCGCCCGCTTCGTCGAGCGCGGCCCGCAGGTCCTGGCCCGGCCGCGCACGCGCGAGCCAGGCGAGCGCCTCCGCGGTCGCCGGCACCGCCAGCGTCGCCCGCTGGCAGCGGCTCAGGATCGTGGGCGGCAGGTGGCCGAGCCGGTCCGCGACCAGGATCAGCAACACGTCGCCCGGCGGCTCCTCGAGGGTTTTCAGCAGGCTGTTGGCCGCCGAGCGGGTCAGCAGCTGCGCCGGTTCGATGACGGCGACCTTGCCGCGGCCGCCGTGGCTCGTCAGGCCGAGGTCGGCGACGAGTTCCCGGACCTGCTCGATCACGATCGTGTGCTTGTCGTCGAGCCGGGTCAGCCAGTGCAGGTCCGGGTGCTCGGGCGGGCGCGCCGGAAAGCCCGGCAGCGGCGCCTCGCTGCCCGCGAGGCGCCGCGCAGCCAGCCACGTGGCCGCGGCCCGCTTGCCGACGCCCGGCGCGCCGAGCAGCAGCAGCGCATGCGGCGCGCGCCCGTCGCGCTCCTGCTGACGCCAGCGTTCGGCAAAAGGCTGCAGCCAGTCCAAATTAATAGAATCAGCCATTTATCGTCGCACTATAAGGTCAATTCTCATCCAGCAGCGCGTCGACAACTGCGCGGATCCGGGCCTGCACGTCGGCCAGTTCGCCGCTCGCGTCGATGACCGCGAAGCGTCCCGGTTCGGCCGCCGCGAGTGCCAGGTAGGCCTCGCGCACGCGCCTGTAGAAGGAAGCCTGCTCCGATTCGAGCCGGTCCGCGGCACCGCGTTCGGCGGCGCGCTGGCGGCCCACGGCGGCCGGCGCGTCCAGCAGGATCGTCAGGTCCGGCTGCAGGTCGCCCTGCACCCAGGATGCCAGCGTTTCGATGCGTCCGCGGTCGAGGCCGCGCCCGGCGCCCTGGTAGGCGCGACTGGCGTCGGTGAAGCGATCGCAGATTACCCATTCGCCGTTCGCGAGCGCCGGTCGGATCAGGTTCTCGATGTGCAGCGAGCGGGCGGCAAAGAACAGCAGCAGCTCGGCCGTGTCCGGCAGCGGCTCGTCGCCGTGCGCGAGCAGCAGTTCGCGGATGCGTTCGGCCAGCGGCGTGCCACCCGGTTCGCGGGTCTGCCGCACCCGGTGGCCGCGCGCTTCGATCAGGCCGGTGACGAAGCGCAGGTTCGTCGACTTGCCGACGCCCTCGCCGCCTTCGACGGTGATGAAGCGGCCGCGCGACGCGCTCACTTGCCGTCCTGCGACGCGCGCCGGCGCGCGAGGTACTCGCGCACCGCGGCTTCGTGCTCGGCCCTGGTCGCCGAGAACTTGTGACTGCCGTCGCCAAGGCCGGTCGCGACGAAATACAGGGCATCGCCGTCCGCCGGTTGCAGGGCGGCGCGTATCGCCGCGCGCCCGGGCATCGCGATCGGGGTCGGCGGCAGGCCGCCGCGCGTGTAGGTGTTGTAGGGCGTATCGCTGCGCAGATCGCGTCGCCGCAGGTTGCCGTCGAAGCTCTCGCCGAGGCCGTAGATCACGGTCGGATCGGTCTGCAGGCGCATGCCCTGCTGCAGGCGACGGACGAATACGCCGGCGATGCGTGCGCGCTCGTCCGCGCGGGCCGTCTCTTTCTCCACGATCGACGCAAGCACCAGTGCCTCGTACGGGGACGCGAGCGGCAGGCCGTCGCGTCGCTGGCTCCACTCGGCGGCCAGCGTCTCCTGCATCAGTTCGTAGGCCTGGCGCAGCAGTTCGACGTCGCTGGTGCCGCGGGGAAAGCGGTAGGTCTCGGGCAGGAACAGGCCTTCCGGGTGTGCCGCGTCGGCGCCCAGGGTCTGGAGCAACGACGGCCAGTCCTCCGGGGCGAGCGTGCTGCGCAGTGCAGGCTCGGTCCCGAGTGCCGCAAGCAGTTCGCGGTAATTCCAGCCCTCGACGATCGTGAACGAATACAGGCGGACGTCACCGTCGACGAACTTCTTCAGCAGCAACACCGGCGTGGTGCCGGGATCGATACGGTATTCGCCGGCGTGGATCGATTCGGCCTGGCCCGCGAGCCGGGCGTACCAGTTGAAGAGTTCCGGGTATCGAAGCCAGCCGGCAGCGGCCAGGTCACGGCTGACCGCGGCGAGCGACGAGCCGCTGCGGACTTCGAACACCGCACCGTCTGCCGGCACGTCGAGCGGCGTATTCAGCGCGCGATCCGCTGCCCAGAGGCCCGCGAGCAGCGCGAGCGCGCCGGCCAGCACGGCCAGGGTGGTGATTTTCAGCAGACGGTTCATCGACGGGCCGGGCTCAGCCGATCCTCACGGCGGCAAAGGACCCATCATGCCAGAAGCGTGGCCCGCCGTTAGCGGAACGCGCGGAATACGAGGCTGCCGTTGGTGCCGCCGAAACCGAAGGAATTGCTGATCGCGACCTCGACCTTGCCCTTGCGGGCCTCGTTCGGCACGTAGTCGAGATCGCATTGCTCGTCCGGGTCCTCCAGGTTGATCGTCGGCGGCAGGACCTGGTCGCGTATCGCCAGCACGCTGAAGATTGCCTCGACCGCGCCGGCGGCCCCGAGCAGGTGCCCGGTAATCGACTTGGTCGAACTGACCGCGAGCCGCTCCGCCGCGTCGCCGAAAGCCCGGCGGACCGCGATGGTCTCGCCGACGTCCCCGACCGGCGTCGAGGTGCCGTGAGCGTTCAGGTAGTCGACGTCCGCCGCATCGATGCCGGCGTCCCTGATCGCCGCGACCATGCACTTGCGCGCCCCTTCGCCGTCGGCGGGCGGTGCCGTGATGTGATGGGCATCGCCGCTCATGCCGAAGCCGATCAACTCGGCGTAGATGCGCGCGCCGCGCGCTTGCGCGTGCTCGAGCTCCTCGAGCACGAGGCAGCCGGCGCCATTGCTCAGCACGAAGCCGTCGCGGCCCTTGTCGAACGGACGGCTCGCCCCTTCCGGGTCGTCGTTGCGCGTCGACATCGCGCGCGCGGCACAGAAACCCGCGATGGCAAGTGGCGTCGTCGCGTATTCCGAACCGCCGGCCAGCATGACGTCGGCATCGCCGTGCTCGATGCAGCGCGCCGCGAGCCCGATACAATGGGTGCCCGTCGTGCAGGCCGTGACCACGGACAGGTTGGGCCCGGTCATGCCGTACATGATGCTCAGGTTGCCCGAGGTCATGTTGATGATGCTGCCCGGGATGAAGAACGGCGACACCTTGCGCGGTCCGCCGCCCAGCAGCTTGTCGTGGTTTTCCTCGATCGTCTCGAGCCCGCCGATGCCGGCGCCCATGGCGACGCCGACGCGGTGGCCGTTCTCTTCGGTGACCTCGAGCCCGGAATCCTTCAGCGCGTCGACGGACGCACCGATTCCGTAGTGCATGAACGTGTCCATCTTGCGGGCGTCTTTCGCCGGCAGGTAGGCAGACACGTCGAAATCGGGGACCTGGCCGGCGATCTGCGTCGCGAAGCCGCTGGCATCGAACAGGTCGATCCGGCGAATACCCGAGCGGCCCTCACAGATGTTCTGCCAGGCCGTTTCGAGCTTGCTCCCGACCGGTGAGACGATGCCCATGCCGGTGATGACGACACGTCTTTTTTTCAAGGTCGTATCCGGATGACAACTGGCATTGTCATGGGTTTGGAAATCTGCGCGCGCGGCCGGACTCTCCCGGCAGCGCGCGCTCTGGCATCAGGATTCGCTGCGACGCGCAGTAACGAAGTCGATGGCCTGCTGCACGGTGGTGATCTTCTCGGCTTCCTCGTCCGGAATCTCGGTCTCGAATTCTTCCTCGAGCGCCATGACGAGTTCCACGGTGTCGAGGGAATCGGCGCCGAGGTCGTCGACGAAGGATGCATCGTTCGTGACTTCTTCTTCTTTGACGCCCAGTTGCTCGGCAACGATGCTCTTAACCTGATCTTCAATACTGCTCATAGTGCTAGCTTCTCCCAGAAGACACCTCAGAACGGTGGAACTCCCCGCATGGCCACCCCGTGGCCCGTGCCTTGTGATATTTGCTTTCCCCGCGATCACGGCCGCGCACGCGGCACGAACTCATCTCCGGAGACGTAAGTTCTTGATAATTCAAGCCCCGGCTATGCCGTGGGACGGTATTGTATGTGAAAGGTAGTCCCCAATCTACTGTGTGGCGGGGCCTTCAGACCATCAGCATGCCGCCGTTCACGTGCAGCGTTTCGCCGGTGATATAGGCCGCCGCATCGGAAACCAGGAAGGTCACGGCCGCAGCGATGTCGGCGGGTTCGCCCAGCCGCCCCAGCGGTACCTGCGCCAGCATGGCCTCGCGCTGCGCCTCCGGCAGCACGCGGGTCATGTCCGTGTCGATGAAGCCGGGCGCAACGACGTTGACGGTGATGTTGCGCGATCCCAGTTCCCGGGCGAGCGACTTGGAGAAGCCGATCATGCCGGCCTTTGCCGCGGCGTAGTTCGCCTGGCCGGCGTTGCCCATGACCCCGATGACGGAGGCGATGTTGACGATGCGCCCGTAGCGCGCCTTCATCATGCCGCGGACGGCGCTGCGACAGACCCGGTAACAACCCGACAGGTTGGTGTGCAGGACCTCGTCCCATTCTTCGGGTTTCATGCGCATCAGCAGGTTGTCGCGGGTGATGCCGGCGTTGTTGACCACGATCGTCGGCGCGCCTTCCTTGCCGCCGATTTCGGCCAGCAGCGCATCGACGGAATCCGCGCTGGCGATGTCCAGCACTGCGCCGCGGCAGCCCGCGCCGAGAGCATCGCCGATTGCAGCGGCGCCTTTCTCGCTGGTCGCGGTGCCGACGACGGTCGCGCCGGCGGCCGCCAGCGCGCCAGCCACTGCGGCGCCGATGCCTCGCGAAGCGCCGGTGACGAGCGCGACGCGCCCTTCGAGCAGCTTGTCGGTGAAAGCCTGCGTCATATTTGTATCCTCAGTCCTGTTGTCCGGCGCCGCAGTGCTCCAGAGCCGCGGCGAGCGAGTCGGGATCTTCGAGTGCCAGGTGGGTCGCGGACCGGTCGATGCGCTTGCCGAGGCCGGTCAGTACCCGGCCCGGGCCGCACTCGACGAGCGTGTCCTGGCCGGCCGCCAGGATCGCCTGCACGGTATCGGTCCAGCGCACCGGGTTCGACACCTGCGCCTCGAGCACCGCGCGCATGCGTGCCGCGGCGTCGTAGCGTTCCACGTCGACGCTGCTCAGCACGGCGAGCGCCGGCGTGGCGAACTCGGCTGCGGCGAGGTCCTTCGCCAGCGCCTCGCCGGCGGGCACCATCAGCGGCGAGTGCGACGGAACGCTCACGCGCAGCAGCAGCGCGCGTTTCGCGCCTGCCGCCTTTGCGCCGTCCACGGCCCGCCCGACGGCGTCGCGGTCACCCGCGATGACCACCTGCCCCGGCGCATTGAAATTGACGGCGGTCACGACCTGCCCGCCGGCCGCCTCGGCACAGACCGCGACGACCGCGTCGTCGTCCAGCCCGAGTATCGCGGCCATTGCACCCTGCCCCTCCGCGACGGCGCCCTGCATCAGTTCCGCGCGCCGCCGGACGAGGCGCAGTGCGTCGCCGAAGGCGAGCGCGCCGGCGGCGACCAGCGCGCTGTACTCGCCCAGGCTGTGCCCGGCGACGATGGCCGGCGCCGGGCCTCCTGCCGCCCGCCAGCAACGCCAGGCGGCGATGCCGGCGGTCAGCATGGCGGGCTGGGTCACGACCGTGCGGTCCAGTTCCTCCTGCGGGCCGTCCTGCACCAGCGACCAGAGGTCGTAGCCGAGCACCTCGCCAGCCTCGGCATAGGTTTCGCCGACGACCGGGAAGGCATCGGCGAGCGCCGCCTGCATGCCCAACGACTGGGAGCCCTGTCCCGGGAAGACCATCGCGAAAGACATTGGCAACTCCTTGATCGTCCGGCCTGCGAAGGCCGCGCATTATATAGAGCGGGAGCGGGTCGACCCAAACCACGCGACGCCCGCACCCGCCAGCCCGCCGACCGCACCGTACAGGTGCGCATCGACGACGACCGGCCCGCCAGCGGTCTCCGCCGATCCCGGCAGCGGCCCGGCGAACTGTTCCCAGGCCAGCTTCGCGGCGATGGCGAGCAGCAGCAACGTCGATTCGAGCGGCGCGTCGCGCAGGCCGGCGAGCAGCCCTGCAACCAGCAGTCCGTGCAGCACGCCGGACAGGCCGACGTACCAGTCGAGCTGCGGCACCAGCCACCAGAAGGCCGCATCGATCGTGGCGATGACGATGGCGAGGACCGCGAGCCAGGCGCGCACGCCGTGCCGGCGTCCGACCAGCAGCCAGATCACCGCCAGCGCGGCCAGGTTCATCGCGAGGTGGGCGGTGCCGAGGTGCGCGACATGCCCGGTCAGCAGGCGCCAGGCCTGGCCGTCGGCAAGCGCCGGGCGCGACCAGCGCAGCGCCTCGCGCGCGGCCTCGCCGGCGAGCGAGGCCGCGATCGCTGCCAGCGCGAGCCCCGCGGGCAGCGCCCAGCCGGCGTATCGCCCTCGCCTGCCGCCGTTGCCGTGCGCTGGCCTTAACCCCATGTTTGGTATACTCGCGTTTACTGTCCTGACGAGTCAATCCAGCCGCCGGCTACAGACCGCCGCGGCCCGTTCCGGAGCTTTCTGACGTGTTTGCAAACCGACATCGCTGTCAGCGTATCCGCCGGCAGCGCGGCTTTACGCTGATCGAAATCATGGTGGTCGTGATCATCCTCGGCATCCTCGCCGCCATCGTTGCACCGAACGTGATCGGCCGCGTCGGCCAGGCGCAGGTCACCAAGGCAAAGCAGGATATCCGCGGCATCGAAAACGCGATGAAGTTCTACCGCCTCGACAACTTCAGCTATCCGACGACCGAGCAGGGCCTGCAGGCGCTGGTCACGCGGCCGAACGATCCCAACCTGCGCAACTGGAAAGCGGGCGGTTACCTCGAGCGCCTGCCGAAAGACCCGTGGGGCAACCAGTACCTCTACCTGAATCCCGGCAACAACGCAGAGATCGACATCTACACGCTGGGCCGCGACGGTCGCCCCGGCGGCGAGGGCGAAGATGCCGATATCGGCAACTGGGATCTCGAATAGCGTTCGCGCGTTCGACGGCCGCGGACGCCGGCGCGCGTCCGGCTTCACGCTGGTCGAAGTCCTGGTCGTCGTCGTTATCGTCGGCATCATCGCGTCGGTCGTTCTGCTCTCGACGACGCTGGTCGATGACGATCGCGAGCTGCAGCAGGAAGCGCGACGGATGGCCTCGCTGGTCGAGCTCGCCGCCGACGAGGCCGTGCTGCAGGGCCGCGAGTTCGGTCTCGAATTTCGCCAGACCGGCTACCGCTTCGTCGAATACGACCCGTTCACCGAGCGCTGGTTCGAGGTGAGCGGCGACGAGCTGCTGCGACCGCGCAGCCTCGCCGAGGACCTGCGCTTCGAGCTGTTCCTCGAGGACCGCCGCGTGCTGTTGCCGGCCGAGGCCGCGCGCCTCGGCGACGAGGGCATGAACGAGAACAACCGCGCCGGCTACGCGCCGCACGCGCTGATCATGTCGAGCGGCCAGCTGACACCGTTCCGCGTCGAACTGCTGCGCGGCAACGAGCCTCCCGACATCGCGCTCGAGGTGAACCCGGCAGGCGAGGTCAAGGTGGACGACGGCCGTGTCGAACCCGACTGAACAGGGGCAGCGCGGCTTCACGCTGATCGAGGTCATGGTCGCGCTCGTGATCGTGGCCCTGTCGCTCGGCGCGATCACGGCTTCGGTCAGCCAGATGGCCGACGCCGCGATCACGATGCAGCAGCGGACCTGGGCCAACTGGATCGCGCATAACCAGATCACCGAGATGCGTCTCGCCAACGTCGTCCCGGACGTCACCGAGACGGAGGGCGAGGTCAGCTATGCCGGCCAGGAGTGGCTGTGGACCGCCGTCGTGTCGGAGACCGGCGTCGAAAACCTGTTTCGCGTCGACGTGACCGTTTCGCTGGCCGTGAACGGCGACCCTGTGCGCACGGTGACCGGCTTCATCGGTGAACCGGTGCAGCCCGGCCTCGCCAACGCGGCCTGGAGCAGCTTCGGCGTGCCCGGCGACGACGGCGAGGGCGAGGACGAGGGCGACGAAGCGGGAGCCGACGAATGAGATCGCGGGCGCGCGGCATGACGTTGATCGAGGTGCTGGTCGCGATGGCCATCTTCGCGATCCTGGCCGCCCTCGCCTACGGTGCGCTGAACCGGACGCTCGCGAGCGCCGAGATCCTCGGCGACCGCATGGCTCGGCTGCAGGCTGTGCAACGCACGATGCAGCTGCTCGAACAGGACTTCCTGCAGCTCGCGCCGCGCCCGGTCCGCGAACCGCTGGGCGAGAACGCGAACGGCGCGCTGGACACGGGCTTCATGGGTATCGGCATCGAACTGACGCGCGCCGGCTGGAGCAACCCGGCTGCCCTGCCGCGCGGCACGCTGCAGCGCGTCGCCTGGTGGACCGAGGACGGCACGCTGGTGCGCGCGTACTGGAACGTGCTCGACCGGACGGTCAGCAACGAACCGGTCGAGGTGGAACTGCTCGACGACGTGGAAGACCTGCAGGTCCGCTACCTGCTGGACAACGGCGAGTGGTCGGAAAGCTGGCCACCCGGCCCGCAGCCGCCCGGTGCGACGCTGCGGCTGCGGCCGCGCGCGGTGGAAATACTGCTGCGCCTGCCCGCCGAAGGCGAGCTGCGGCGGCTGATCGAGGTGGCGCCGTGAGCCTGCAGGCGGCACGCAACCGTGGCGTCGCACTGATCACGGCGATGCTGATTACCGCCCTCGCCGGCCTGGTCGCGGCGAATCTGGCCTGGGACAACGCGCTGGACGTGCGCCGCACGATGGTGATGCTGGCGCGCGACCAGGCGCTGCAGGTCGCGCTCGGCGCCGAGAGTTGGGTCGCGAGCATCCTGCGCCAGGACCTGGAGGACACCGAGACCGATCACCTCGGCGAGATCTGGGCGAGCGACCTGCCGGGTCTGCCGATCGACGGCGGCGAGGTCTTCGGCGAGATTGTCGACCTGCAGGGCCGCTTCAACCTGAACAACCTCGTCACCGCTGACGGCGAGGTCGATCCGGAAACCCTGGAGCAGTTCCGACGCCTGCTGGCGGCGCTCGACATCGACCCGCGCTTCGCCGGACTCGCGGCCGACTGGATCGACACGGACCTCGACGCGTCGTTCCCCGACGGTGCCGAGGATCCCATCTACACCGGCATCCTGCCGCCCTACCGCACGGCCAACCAGCCGCTGACCAGCGCCAGCGAACTCGCGGCGCTCGAGGGCATGGACAAGGAATCGCTGGCGCGCCTGCTGCCGCACGTCACAGCACTGCCCGGCCGCACGCTCGTCAACGTCAACACCGCGACGCCGGCCGTGCTGCAGTCGCTCGACGAGAACCTGGGTGCTGCGGACGTGGAACGGCTGGTCGGCGAACGCGAAGCGGCGGGGTTCGCCGACGTCGAGGACACGTTCCGGCCGCTGGTATCGCCCGAGATGCTGCCGGAGATCGGCGACGCCAGCCGCTATTTTCAATTGAAGGTCGTGGTGCGGATTGATACCGTCCGGATCACGCTGTACAGCACGCTGCAACGCTCCCCGCGCGGCGGCGTGGTGCCCATCAGCCGCAGCCTCGGCACGAGCTGAGCCCGGCCGGACGACGACAGGAACGATGACAAGGCAATCCAGACTCTCTCCCGGCCGGCAGAACGGCGATGGCTGAATACCTCGTCATCCGGCTGCCCCGGGACCCGGACGACGCGGCCGCCTGGATCGCCGTCGACAGCGACGGCACCCGCCTCGGCCCGCCGGTCACCGGCCCGCTCGCCGAGGCGCGCCGCGACCTGCGCGACCGCCGCGTCATCGTGCTGGTTCCCGGCGCCGAGGTGCTCTGCACCAGCGTCGACATCCCGGTCCGCGGCGCCGCGCGGCTGCAGGCCGCGCTGCCCTACGCGCTCGAGGAGAACCTCGCGCAGGATGTCGACGACCTGCATTTCGCGGCCGGCGAGCGCCGCAGCGACGGCCGCATTCCCGCCGCGGTCGTCAGCGACGAGCTGATGCAGGCATGGCTCGGCCGGTTGACCGAGGCCGGCATCGAGCCGTCCCGCCTGGTCGCCGAGCACGCCGGGCTGGCGCGCATACCCGGCACGGTCAGCCTGCTGATCGACGAAGGACTGGTTGTCGTCAACGACGGTGGCGACGTCGAGCTGACACTCGAGGACGTCGCGCCCGGCGATGCTCTGGTCGCGATCGGTGCGCTCGACGCGCCGGCGCCGCCGGACGATGACGACGACGAAGCCGGCGACGCCATGCCGCGCCACGTCCTCGTGTATTGCGACGCCGCAGCAAACGAGCGTTACGAACACGACTGGGCGACGCTGCGCCAGCGGCTCGAAAGCGTCGACGTCAAGCTGCTGCCGGACGGCGCGCTGCCGCGCCTCGCCGCTACGGTCGCGAGCGGCGCCGGCATCAACCTGCTGCAGGGCCGCTACGGACCGAAGACAGCCTATGCCTCACTGCTGGCGCCGTGGCGCCACGCGGCGATGTTGCTGCTTGCCCTGGTCGTCGTCCTGACCGCCGGCAAGGGAGCCGAGTACATGGCGCTCGCACGCGAGGAGGCGGCACTGGCCGAACGCTTCCAGGCCGTATACGCGGAGCTGATGCCGGGCGCGCCGGCGGTCGAGGATCCGCTGCGACTCGTGGCCTCGCTGCGGGCACGCAGCGACGGCGGCGGGCAGGATCCGCAGCTCCTGCTGCAGGCCCTGGAGCGACTCGGCCGCGCGCTGGGCGCGAACGAGGACGCGCGGATCGAGGCCATCAGCTACCGCGCCGGCGTGGCCGACATCCGCATGAACGCCGCCAGCGTCTCGGTGCTCGACGACATCCGCCAGCGCATCGAACAGGGCGGCGGTTTCTCGGCACGCATACAGTCCACCGACCAGGTCGGCGAGCGCGTCAGCAGCCGGCTGCAGATACAGGCGGCCGAGTCATGAAGGACTGGTTCGAATCCCTCGCCCCGCGCGAACGCGTCATGGTGTCGATCGCCGGCGGGTTCATCGTATTTGCAATCTACTGGTTCGCGATCTGGCAACCGCTGGCACGCGGCTCCGCCGAACTCGACGCACGCATCGATGACTGGCGCGACGCCCTCGTGCAGCTCGCACCGCTGCGCGGCCAGACCGCTGGCAATACCGCGCAAAGCCCGGCGGCGAGTCGCAGCCAGTCGCTGGTCGTCATCGTCGACGAAACGCTGCGTGCACGCGGCCTGTACCCGGCGCTGCAGCGCAGCCAGCCCACCAACACGAACGGCATCCGGGTCGAGTTCAACGACATCGCTTTCGACGACCTCGTGCTGTGGCTCGGCGAGCTGGGCGGCCAGTACGGCCTCAGCGTGCAGTCCGCGAGCTTCTCGCAAGGCTCGACCAACAACCCGGGCCGTATCAACGCGTCGCTGACGCTGGAACGCGGCTGAGCATGCCGGGCCGGAAACGCCTGCTCGTGGTCGGCGGCGCCGTGCTGCTGACCGGCCTGGTGGTGATGTTCCCGGCGCGGGTGCTGCACGCGTGGCTGTCCCCGCCGGGGGTCGAACTCTCGGGCATCGAGGGTTCGGTATGGTCGGGGCGCGCCAGCGCCGCGCGTGTCGGCGGCGCTTACCTGGCCAACCTGCGCTGGTCGTTTCGCCCGCTCGCGCTGTTCACCGGGCGCCTCAGCTACCGAGTGGAGGCGGAGCCGCCCGGCGGCTTCGTTGATGCCGAACTGACGACCGGGCTTGGCGGACTGCGGCTCCCGGCGCTGCGCGCCGCGGTGCCGCTGTCCGCGTTTGCGGGCGTCGCTCCGCTCGCCGACATCAGTGGCGAGGTATCGCTGCAGCTGGAAGACGTCGTGTTGCGCGACGGCTGGCCCGTGCGCCTGCACGGACAGGCCGGCATTTCCGGCCTGCTGGTCCGCGCGCTGGCCGCGGAGCCGCTTGGCGACTACCGCGCCGAGTTCGCGAGCGAGGACGAAACGATCACCGGCAGCGTAGAGGACCTGCGCGGCATGCTCGACGTTGCCGCCACGCTGACGCTGGCGCCCGATCGCAGCTATTCGCTGGTCGGCCGTGTAGCCGCGAACGCGACGGCGGCCACCTCGGTCGTCGAGCAGCTGCGTTTTCTCGGCAGCGCGGACGCGCGCGGTCTGCGCGAGTTCCGTCTCGAGGGCAGCCTATGAAGCTGCATCGACGTCGACTTCCAGGAACTCGCCCAGCAACGGGAAATACAACGCGGTTCTGACCGGCACGCCCGCGTACTCCCGATAGACGTCCCGGTACCGCCGCAGCTGGTCGCGGTAGCGCTCTGCTTCCTGCCGCAGGAAGCCGGCGAGGTCGCCCCCTTCGTGCATGCTCGTCTTGTAGTCGACGAGCCAGTGCACGTCGCCGTCCACTTTGACGCGATCGATCACGATGCGCACGACCCGGCCGTCCTCGAGGCCGGACAGCGCGAGCTCCGCCGCGCCCTCCCCGGCCAGCAGCCAGCGGGCGCGCTCGTCCCGGCCAACGGCCGCGAGCGCCGCCTCGACGCGGGCAACGACGCCGTCGAGATCCGGCTCGGCGACACCGAGGCCACGCGCCCAGCGCCGGCTTGTCGCGGCAACGTCGTCGGGCGGCGCGGCCCCGTCCTGCCCCGCGAGGCGTTCGAGCCAGCGATGCACGATGGTACCGGCGTGCCGCAACGAGCTGCCTACCCAGTCGAAACTCACTTCGCGGGTTTCCGTCAGCTCGGCGCCGCGCGCGGCCGGCGGCGCTGCCGGCATTTCCGCGGCGGGCGCCACGAGCCGCCTGAGTTCCGGCGCGGCAAATGTCGGGCGTTCGTCTTCGCGCCGCGTAGTCGGGTCGTGGGCCGCGAAGACCCGCTCGAATTCGTCCGCGACCATCGGCCACAGGCGGTGCAACAGTGTCGTGACCGGCGGGGCACCGAGTTCGCTGCCGTCGCGCAGCGTGGCGACCGAGCCGACCAGGTGCAGCGAGCGCACGGCGCGCGTGCAGGCGACGTACAGAAGCCGGCCGAGTTCGTGCGCATCGCTGTCGCGCCCGGCCTGGACGATGAAACGATACAGCGGATCGGCCTCTTGCTCCGAGCGCGCGCCGGGCGGACTCAGGATCAGTCCGCTCGTGCCGTCGGCGCGCGTGACCGGGAGCCAGGCGAGCACGTCCTGCTCGCCGCTCGCGGGCTGCCGGCCGAGCCCGTGCAGCACGACGTGGTCGAACTGCAGGCCCTTCGCCTTGTGCATGGTCATGACCTGCACGCGCGTCGACTCGTCCCCGGGCGTCGACACGCGTTCCGCGTCCAGCTGTTCCTCGAGCAGCGCGACGTCCGCGAGCGTGCCGGCCGCCTCGAGCCGGCCGAGCGCATCGAGATAACGGTAGGCATTCGCAAGCTGCGCGGAACTCGACAGCGCCGCCGGGCCGTCGAGCGCGAGCCACAGCGTCTCGACGCGCTCGCGCAGCGTGCGGCCGGCCGCGGCGGGCTGCTCCGCCAGCACGTCCAGCAGGCGCCGCAACCGCTCGCGGCCGTCGTCGGACAGCGCGGCCAGGCGTTCGGGATCGGCCGCGAGCTCGCGCACGGTCGCGTGCCGGTCGTTGATGACGAGCCGCAGCAGATCACGCCAGGTCAGGCCGGCGAACGGCGCCCGCAACAGGGCGAGCCACGCGAGCCGGTCGCCGTCGTGGCACAGCGCCCGCGTCAGCGACAGCAGGTCGATTACCTCGGGCAGGTCGGTCAGGCGATCGATCTCGATGGCCTCGCAGCCGACGCCGCGGCGGCGCAACTCGGCGAGCAGCTGCGGCAGCTGCGTGCGGCTGCGCACCAGCACGGCGACGCGGCCGTGCCCGTCCGCCGCAAGGCACTCGCCGATGACGTCCGCGCTGCGCTCTGCCTCGGCAACCGGATCGGCATCGACCAGCGCATGCACGCGGACCTCGCCCGCGCCGGCATGGGCGTCGACGGAGACGCTGTCGGCGTAGGCCACGGCACCGGTGGTCGCGTCGTCGCGCGCCGGCAGCACGCGCGGGAACACGTCGTTGAACCAGTCGACGAGGCGCTCGCCCGAGCGAAAATTGCGCCGCAGCAGCAGCGGCTCCAGCGAGACGTCGCCGAGGCCGTGGCGGCGCGCGGCAACGAACTGCCCGACCTCGGCATCGCGAAAGCGGTAGATGGACTGCATCGGGTCGCCGACGCAGAACAGCGTGCGGCCGTCACCGCGCTCCCAGCCGGCCGTCAGCTGCTCGAGCAGCCGGTACTGCCCGATCGACGTGTCCTGCATCTCGTCGACCAGCAGGTGGCGAATCCTGTAGTCGAGCAGCAGCGCGAGTTCGCCGGGCTCGTCGACGCTGCCGAGCGCCGCGGCGGCGGCCTGCGCCACCTCGACGTGATCGGTCAGGCCGCGGGCCGCAAACAGCCGTTGGAGTTCGGCGACGGCCAGCGGCAGTACGTCGAACAGCGCGACCAGCACCACCCACTGTTCGTCGCGGTAGCGGGCGTCCGGCAGCCGCGCGACGCCGTCCAGCAGCTCGGCCAGCTCCGCCACCCCGGCGAGGCGTGCCAGCCACTCCTTGAACGCCTGCTTGGCCTCGCCGTCCTGCGGCGGGAAGCCGCAGCGCACGTCCACCTGCTTGCGCAGCTCGCCCTTCTTCGTCAGGAGCTGCTCCGCGATGGCGCGCCAGAGCGGCGCCTGCTCCGCGGCCGCGGCGGGCCAGTCCGTTACCGGGAGCGCGGCCAGCGGATGTGCTGCGCCGCTGGCCTCCGTCATGCGCTCACCCGCGTGGCGCAGCAGCCCGAGTTCGTCGGCGCCGCCCAGCACGGCGAATTGTTCGCGGACGAGCCGCAGCTGTGCGCAGATCTGCTCGCCGATCGTCGCTTCCAGCTCGTGCCGGATCGTCTCGAGGCGCTCACCGGCGCCCGCGCCGGTCAGTTTCAGCCACTGGTCGCGTTTCGCCAGCATGCGCACGAGGTAGGCAAGGTAGGCTGCGACGTCGTTGTCCAGGTGTTCGAGCACGCATTCGACGGCGACCGCGCGCGTGTCGCCGCCCGGCAACCAGTCGAGCGTCGCGATCGCGGCCTCGCGGTACAGGCGCTGCATTGCCGCGTCCGCGCTGGTCGCGAGCCCGCCGCCGAGACCGGAGCTGACCGGCAGCAAGCGCGTGACGGACCCGCAGAACGCATCCAGCGTCATGATGCGCAGTCGCCGCGGCAGCTCCAGCAGCTGCCAGCCGTGTGCCGCGTCCCGCTCGAGGATCCGCGCGGCCGCGGCCAGCGTGCGCGCCTCGTGTGCCTGCGCGGCGACCTCGCCCCGCCTGGCCCGCTCGAGCGCAGCCACGACGCGCGCCTGCATTTCGTTCGCGGCCTTGTTGGTGAACGTGATCGCGACCACTTCCTCCGGCTCCGCGACCGTGGCCAGCAGCGACAGGTAGCGCTGGATCAGCAGCTCCGTCTTGCCGGAACCGGCCGGCGCCTGGACGATGAACGAGCGCGTCACGTCGAGCGCCGCGCTGCGTGCCTGTTCATCCGCCGCGAGCAGGTCCCGGTCAGTCGTCATGGCGCAGTTCCGCGACGCGACTCAGCAGGGCCAGCGGTCTTGCTTTCGAGGCTGCCTGCAACACGTTGACGCCGATATCGCCGTCGGCGAAGCGCCGCAGCAACGTATCGACCTCGCCACACCAGCGTGCGAGCGCCGCCGGCCAGTCGTCCGCCGCGATCCGCGTCCTGCCCGAGCTGAACTCGCCGCCGGCTCCGTCCCAGCTGATCGAGCGACTGTTGACGTTGCAATAGGCCAGCGCCCCGACGGGCCCGTCAACGGCGGCGGCGTAAACGCTGAGCTGCACGCTCTTCGGCTCGCGCTCGCGACCGAGAAAGCTTTTCGGCGCGCCGGCCTTGTAGTCGAGCAACAGCAGCCTGCCGTCCGCCAACCGGTCGATCCGGTCGATGCGCAGGCTCAGTTCGACCGCGCCGCGCACGAGCCTGGCATCGGCCTCGAGCGACACGATGCGAAACGGCTCGCGCTCGAGCTCGCGGGCGACGAAGGCCTGCAGCAGCCGCTCGAGCCTCTGCCGCTCCAGCCGCAGCACGCGCAGCAGCACCGGGTCCGCGTGCGCGGCCAGGCGACGCTGCGCCGCGAACGCGGCACGCTCGGCGCGCGCCGGCAGGTCGTCCCAGCGGCGCAGCTCGTCCTGGCCCGGGCAGCCCTCGAGTAATTCGTGCAGGGCGGCGTGCACCAGCGTGCCGCGCTGCCGCGGCGTGAGCCCGGTTGCGAACGGGTCGAGCACATCGGCCGCGAGCCGCCCCGCCGCAAATGCCGAGAATGCCTCTTCCTGCATGCGCTGGACCGTGTAGGCGCCGCCGCGTATGGACTCGCCGCGCCGAACCGGCGGGGCCGCATCCCCGTCTATCGGCCGCAGTCGCCCGCAGCCGAGCCGCGTTGCCGCGTGCCAGCCGGGGTCGTCGTCGTCGCCGCTCGTCGCGGCGTCAGCGCCGGCGAGCAGCGGGCTGGGCAGCAGCTCGGCGTCGTCCTCGCTGCGTGCCCACGCGACGTGCCGCTCCGGCGCCGCGGCATGCAGGCGCTCGAGGGTGCGGCGCGCAAACGCCAGCGTGTCGGCGGGCGTCGCGTCCGGCATCGCGTGCTCGCGCTGCAGGCGGCGGTTGACGAGCGCCAGTGGATTGCCGGGCGGCGGCCAGCGACTCGCGTCGAGGCCGCCCAGCCACAGCGCATCGAACTCGAGCCCGGCCGTCTCGAGCAGGCCGAGCACGTCGAGCAGCGCGTCGTCCGACTCGGGCTGGAACACGGTGTCGGCGGCGAGCTGCGCGAGCCGGCGGACGGCCTCGCGCAATGTCATTGCCGGCCGCACGCGGTCCAGCCGCGCCAGCTGGTTGAGCAGGGCCCGCCAGCGATTCAGCAGCTGGAAGGCCTCGCTGTCGAGCGGCGCCGTGCCGTGCCAGCCGAGACCGGCAAGGCAGGCGTCGATGCGCTCGGCCCAGCTCGCGGGACTGGCGCTGCGTTCGCCGGCGTCGTGCAGGGCCGCGACCGCCGCCACGCGCGCCCGCCAGTCCTCTGCGCGCTCGGGATGCCGTCGATCCTCCAGCGCCGCCAGCAAGGCGGGCGGCGTCCAGTCCCGGTCGGGCAGGCGCCGCAGCGCGAGTTCCAGGCGCGCACGGCCGCCCGGATCGTCCGCGCTGCCGAACGGGCTGCGCAGCAGGATCGAGACGGCGGGGCCGCGCACGCCATTCGCGGCGAACTCGAGCCACAGCAGGGCGACGGCGATCGCCGGATACGCGGCGAGCCGCTCGCCGTAGGACAGGTTGACCGTGTCACGCCATGCCGCGCCGCGCGCCTGCCAGCCCGGCGCGAAGCCCTCGCGGACCAGCCGGCCGACCGTCGCGGCGTCGCGCTCGAGATCCGGCACGACGATCGCGATCCGGGCGTTCGGGTCGCGCTCGAGCGCCTCGCGCGCCCAGCGTCCCGCGCTGCGCCACAGGGACTCCGCGTCGCGATGCCGGGTCACCGTCGCGCTGCCGGCACGCGTGGCCCGCGGCGCCTGCTCGACCCCGACACCGGCCTCGGCCAGCGCGGCAAACAGGCTCGCCTGGGCCGGGGTCAGGCGGTCGAAGCCGGCCAGCACGATCCGGCGCGGCCAGTCGATTCCGCCCCGGCCGGCGAAGGCGGTACAGGTGGCGGCAAGGCCGGCCGCGTCGATCCAGCCGCCCTCCGCCAGCCGCTCCGCGTAGTACGCGGCGGCCCGCGCGAACCAGTGCTCGTCGCGCGAGCGCGCGGCGGCGGCGACATCCTCGTGCACGATCTGCCAGTCAGCGATCCGGGTCCACGCCGCCTGGGCGTGGCGCACGACGCCGGCCAGGCCAATGACCGACTCGCGGCGGGTCCGCTCGAGCGCCTGCTCCCACAGCAGCCCCGTCGAGGCGGAATCGAGCAGCTGTGGCAGCGAGGCCTGCTCGCTGTCGGCCAGTCGCTCGGCCAGCCAGTCCTGCCAGTAGCGCACCGGCGGTGTCGTCCACGCCCGGCGGCCCTGCGCGAGCATCTGCGCATCGACAAACCGCACGAGTTCGCGCGCCAGGCGGCGACTGCCGCACAGAACGACGGCATCGCCCTCGAGCGCCGCCGGCAGCCAGGCGTAGCGCGGCGCAAGGCTCACGCGTACTGGGCCAGCAGCGTGTCGATGCGGGCAAAGACCTCGCGCAGCGTGTCCTCGTCCGGCAGCGTCGTGATCCGGAAGTGATCGGTGTACGGCGTATTGAAGCTGCTGCCGGGAGCGACCAGCACGTGGCGATCCTCGAGCAACTGCAGCGCGAAGCGACGATCGTCGAGCTGCTCGGCCGGCGCACCCACCAGGCGAATGAACGCGTACATCGCGCCCGCGGGCGCGACCATCTCCAGCCAGGGGCTTGCGTCCACGGCCTCGATTACCGCCGCGCGCGACGCGTGCAGGCGACCGCCGGGAGCGACCAGCTCGCCGATGCTCTGGAAGCCGCCGAGCGCGGTCTGCACGGCCCACTGGCCCGGCACATTGCTGCACAACCTGAGCGCCGCCAGCAGTTCCATCGCGTGCCTGAGTTCCGCCGCACGCTCGAGTTCGCCGCCGAAGACGCACCAGCCCACGCGGTAGCCGCAGGCCCGGTAGACCTTGGACAGCCCCGAGTAAGTCAGGCACAGCGTGTTCCGCACCAGCGTCGCCAGCGGCACGAAGCCGGCGCCGTCGTAGGTCATCTGGTCGTAGATCTCGTCCGAGAGCACGACGAGCCCGTGCCGCTCCGCCAGCTCGACGAGCGCCGCGAGCGTGCCGCGGTCGTAGACGGCACCGCTCGGGTTGTTCGGGTTGATGACGACCAGCGCGCGGCAGGCCGGCGTGATCATGGCCTCGAGCGCCGCGAGGTCCGGCTGGAATTTGCGCTCCGGCGGGCAGGGATAGTGCCGGACCCGGCCGCCGTTCAGCGTCACGGCCGCCGACCACAACGGGTAGTCGGGGCTCGGCACGAGCACCTCGTCGCCCGGGTTGAGCAACGCGCGCAACGACAGGTCGATCAGCTCGCTGACGCCGTTGCCGATGAACACGTCGTCGGCGTTGATGTCGGTAATGCCGCGCGTCTGCTGCTGCATGACGACCGCTTCGCGCGCCGGGAAAATGCCCTTCTGGTGACTGTAGGGCTCCGCCTGGCCGAGGTTCTCGATCATCGCCAGCCGCATCGTCTCCGGCGTGCGAAACCCGAACAGGCCCGGATTGCCGATGTTCAGCGAGATGATCTCGGAGCCGCGCTTGTCCAGTACCAGTGCGAGGTGCGCGAGCTGGCCGCGAAGCCAGTACGAGACGTCGCGCACCGCGCGACTGGTGGCGACGATTGCCTGTTTCATTCTTTCCCGGGCCGTTGTCGGATTGGCGAGACCCTCATACTGCACCGTTCGCGCGCAGCATGGCCAGCCGCTCCGCGTCGTAGCCGAGCAGTTCCCGGAGCACCTCCTCGGTGTGCTCGCCGAGCAGCGGCGCCGCGCGGGCAACGCGCGCCGGCGTCGCCGAGAAGCGAACCGGGTGCGCGACGGCCGGCACTTCACCCGCGAGCGGGTGCGCGATGCGCATCAGCAAGCCGCGAGCCCCGACCTGCGGGTCCGCGAACACCTGCGCCAGGTCGTTGACCGGGCCGCAAGGCACGTCGCGCTCGCCGAGGCGCTCGAGCCACTCGGCCGTCGTCCGCCCGGCGAACTGCGCGGCCAGCAAGGGCACCAGCCGGTCGCGGTGGCGCACGCGCTCGGCGTTCGTTGCGAAGCGACGGTCCGCGGTGAGCTCGGGCAGGCCGAGACAATCCACGCAGGCGGCAAACTGGCGGTCGTTGCCGACGGCCAGCACCAGGTGCCCGTCCCTCGTGGCGAAGGACTGGTACGGCACGATGTTCGGGTGGGCGTTGCCCTGCCGCTGCGGAACCGCGCCGCTGACGAGGTAGTTCATGGCCTGGTTCGCCAGCCAGGCGACCTGGGTGTCGAACAGCGGCACGTCGATCACCTGCCCCTTCCCGGTCGTTTCGCGGGCGAACAGCGCCGCGAGGACCGCGCTGGCGGCGTACATGCCGGCCATCAGGTCGGCGACCGCGACGCCGGTCTTCTGCGGGCTGCCGGCCGCCTCGCCGGTCAGGCTCATGAGTCCGGCTGCACCCTGGATCATCGCGTCGTAGCCCGGTTCGTCGCGGCGCGGTCCCTGCTGGCCGTAGGCCGATATCGAGCAGTAGACGAGTTTCGGGTTCGCGGCCGTCAGCGTCGCGGCATCGAGGCCGCGGCGCGCCAACGCGCCGACCCGGAAGTTCTCGATCAGCACGTCGCTCTGCGCCGCGAGGTCCTGCACGATGCGACGGCCGTCCTCACTGTCGAGATTCACCGTGACCGAACGCTTGTTGCGGTTCGCCGAGAGGTAGTAAGCCGACTCGGCCGTCTCGCCGCCGTCGCGGTCCCGCAGCCACGGCGGGCCCCAGTGGCGGGTATCGTCGCCCTCGCCGGGCCGCTCGACCTTGATGACGTCCGCGCCGTAGTCCGCGAGCAGCTGGCTGGCCCAGGGGCCCGCGAGCACCCGGCTCAGGTCCAGTACGCGTATGCCTGCGAGAGCTCCGTCCATCGTCGTCCGCCGTGCCGTCGGGTCGCGCGATTGTCGCAGGCATGAAAAAACCCGGCCAGCTTTCGCTGGCCGGGCGGGTCCGCACGGAGATTGCGGATTGCGCGGCTGAAGACGGTCGTTACGGGCCGACTCAGCCTAGCTCTTCGACCTCGGCGCCCTCGACTCGGGCGGGATCCGGGGTCGGACTCTCGGCCGGCTCTTTCTTGCCGAACCGAATCATCAACTCTTCTGCCTGCTCCTTGTCGACGCGACTGATGGAGCGCACGCGGACCTGTTCGTGAGGTCCGTCGCCGAAAACGATCGCGTCGCCGCCGAACGGGCAAAGCTGGTCGTCGCGTGACGAGAAACCCAGCCGGAAGGACGAACGCATGCCGAATGCGGGCCTGATCAGGGTCACGAAGTAGCCGCGCTTCCCGGGACCCCAGACGAGCAGGTTGCGATCGTCCAGCGGCGTATAGTCTCGGATAGTCCGGATCAGGATGCAATCGGAACCGCGCAGATCGAGGTCGTCGAGCTGCTTCCTGGGCTCGTCCTGGGCCGCGGCGAAAGATGATAAAGCGCTCGCAATTAAAATTGCAAGTAGCTGATATATATATTTTTTCATATGCCCTCTACTGATGAGTTCGGCCGCCCGGGCGCCGCGCGCCCCGTCGGCTGGCATGGCAATTTGGACCGGAACGACCCGAATTAAGTTCAGCGGCCGCCGGCGCCCGCAGGCTCGCGCGGCCGGTCCGGGTCGCGGATCCACTCGCTCCAGGAACCGGCGTACAGGCGCGGCGGCGGCAGCCCCGCCAGTTCCGCCGACAGCGCCAGGTGGCAGGCCGTGACGCCCGAGCCGCACATGACGGCCCAGCCGTCGGGCGGCGCGGCGCCGAGCAGATCGTCCCAGGCGGCACGCAGCGCCGCGGGCCGGCGCCAGCGCCCGTCCGGCCCGAGATTGCCGACGTAAGGGAAATTCAGCGCCCCGGGGACATGCCCGGCGACGCTATCGATCGGCTCGCTGTCGCCGCGATAGCGGGCGGCCTCGCGGGCATCGACGAGTAGCGGCGCGCCGGCGCTGCGCAGCCCGTCCTCGAGCTCGGCAGTGCTCAGCACGGCCCCGGGCCGCGGCTGCGGCGTGCAACGCCCGGCCGGCGGGGCCGGCACGTCCCGCTCCAGCGCATGGCCGCCGGCCGTCCAGGCGGCGAAACCGCCGTCCAGCACGGCAACCGCGTCGTGTCCCAGCCAGCGCAGCATCCACCAGAGGCGCGCAGCGATGCCGCCGGGACCACCGTCGTAGGCCACCACCTGGCTGTCGTTGTCGATGCCCAGGCGGCGCAGCGTGGCCGTGAACGTGTCGGGCGACGGCAGCGGGTGCCGCCCGCTGGCAGCCGTCACGGGCGCCGCGAGGTCGTCGTCCAGGTGCGCGTAGACGGCGCCGGGCACGTGGCCGGCCAGGTAATCCTGCCGGCCGCGGGCCGGGTTCATCAGGTCGAAGCGGCAGTCGACGACGACCAGCCGCGGCGCGTCGAGACGCTCCGCGAGGCGGTCCGCGGCGACCAGCGTTGTCCAGGTCTCGGGCATCGGTCCTCCCCGGCATGCGGGCACGCTTCGCCTTGTACACCCGCTGACGGTCGTAGACAATGCGCGGTTTGAACGCGGCCGCGGCCCGGGCCTCTCCCCCGCCCGCGCGCGGCACCGACCGACATGCCGGAGACCCCCGAGTGAAGAAAATCCTGGTAGGCCTCAAACGCGTCGTGGATTACAACGTGCGCGTCCGCGTGCGCGGCGACGGCAGCGGCGTCGAGACCGACGGCGTCAAGATGAGCATCAACCCTTTCGACGAGATCGCGCTCGAGGAGGCACTGCGCATCCGTGAGCGCGGGGACGTCGGGGAGATCGTCGCGGTCTCCATCGGCCCCGCGGAGGCCCAGCAGCAGTTGCGCACGGGCCTCGCGATGGGCGCCGACCGCGCCATCCTCGTCCGCAGCGACCGGGACGTGGATTCGCTGACCGCCGCCCGCATGTTGCTCGAAATCGTCCGCCGCGAGGAACCCGAACTGGTGCTGCTCGGCAAGCAGGCCATCGACAACGACAACAACCAGACCGGCCAGATGCTCGCGGCGCTGTGGGGGCGGCCGCAGGCCACGTTCGCGTCGAAGATCGACGTCGGCGACGGCAAGCTCACCGTCAAGCGCGAAGTCGACGTCGGGCTCGAGACCGTCGAGGTCGACCTGCCGGCCGTCGTCACAACCGACCTGCGCCTCAACGAGCCGCGCTACGTGAAGCTGCCGGACATCATGAAGGCGAAGAAGAAACCGCTCGACGAGATCGATGCGGCCGAGCTCGGCGCCGAACCGGACGACGGGATTCGCACGGTCGCCTGGGAACCGCCCGCGGAACGGCAGAAAGGCATCATGGTCGAGGACGTCGCGGGCCTCGTTGCCGCACTGAAAGACAAGGGGCTGTTCTGATGAGCAAGGTATTGATCGTAGCCGAACACGACGGCAAGGCACTTAACCCGAGCGTCGCGAAGTGCGTCAGCTGTGCGCGCGGCATCGACGGCGCGACCGTCGACGTCGCGGTGCTCGCGGTCGACGGCGCCGGTCTCGCCGAGGCCGCCGCTGCGATCGACGGGGTCGACCGCGTCCTGCGCATCGACAACCCCGCCAACGAACACCTGCTCGCCGCGACTGTCGCACCGCAGGTCGCCGCTGTGGCCGCCGACTACACGCACGTTTTCGGCCCGTCGACGATGTTCGGCAAGGACCTGATGCCGCGCGTCGCCGCGCTGCTCGAGGTCAACCAGGTCAGCGACATCATGGAAGTGCTGGGCCCGTATCGTTTCAAGCGGCCGATCTACGCCGGCAACGTCGTGATCACCGTAGAGGCGGCCGAAGACCGGCTGCTGGTCGCCACCGTGCGCACCGCGTCCTACCAGGCGGCCGGCGACGGCGGCAGCGCCTCGATCGAGTCGCGTGACGTCGACGCGGAGCTGCCCGGGCACAGTCGCTTCGTGAAGCTCGAAGCAGGCTCCTCCGACCGCCCAGACCTGCAGACGGCTCCGCGCGTCGTCTCCGGCGGCCGGGCACTCGGCAGCGAGGAGAACTTCGAGCTGATCTACTCCTTCGCGGACAGCATCGGCGCCGCCGTCGGCGCGTCGCGGGCCGCCGTCGATGCCGGCTACGTGCCGAACGAGATGCAGGTCGGCCAGACCGGCAAGATCATCGCGCCCGAGCTGTACTTCGCGATCGGCATTTCCGGCGCGATCCAGCACCTGACGGGCATCAAGGACGCCGGCACGATCGTCGCGATCAACAAGGACGCCGAGGCGCCGATTTTCGAGGTCGCCGACATCGGTCTCGTCGGCGACCTGTTCAAGGTCGTGCCGGAGCTGAAGGAGGCACTGGGCTCCTGAGCCCCGGAGGCGCTACAGGCTTGCGAGGATCGCCTCGGCCTTGCTGACCTCGAACTGACCGGGCTTTTCGACGGCCACGTGCGTCGCGGTCCCGTCCTCGACGACGATCGCGAAGCGCTGGCCGCGCATGCCCATGCCGAATTTCGTGCCGTCCATCTCGAGCCC
The DNA here is from genome assembly GCA_937925605.1 of uncultured Woeseia sp. GTDB lineage: Bacteria > Pseudomonadota > Gammaproteobacteria > Steroidobacterales > Woeseiaceae > Woeseia. The sequence continues at coordinate 1,613 of CALALV010000033.1, read as the reverse complement.
GAGGGCGCGGGTGTATTCGCCGTTGCCGTCGGCCAGCATCCGCACCTTGTCGCCAACCTCGCGGTCGCGGCCCCAGGCATCCATGACGAACACGTCGTTGACGGCCATGCACGCGATCGTGTCGACGCCTTTCGCCGTGATGTCGTCGGCATGTTCGACGAATCCCGGCAGGTGATTCATCGAGCAGGTCGGCGTGAACGCCCCCGGCACGGACACGAGCACGACCTTCTTGCCCGCGAACAGCTCGTCGGTGCTGATCGCTCCGGGTCCCTTGTCGGTCATCACGCCCAGCACGCCCGCGGGCATCTTGTCACCTGCCTTGATCGTCATCGCCTGTCTCCTGGTCCGGCCGCGCCCTGCCCCGGGCGCCAAAGGCGTCAATGGTATGCGCAATCCCGGCCGGCGTCATGCTCCGCGCTACCGGCAGGCTGGTACTGGCCGCGCCGGGACGGCGTCGTATAATCCGTCGCTGCCGAGGAGGTTGCATGCATTTCGAACTCACCGAAGAACAGCAGATGATTCGCGACGCCGCGCGCGAATTCGCCCAGAAAGAGATCGCCCCGGTCGCCGCCCGCTTCGACGAGAGCGGCGAGTTCCCGACCGAGACGATCCGCCAGGCCGGCGAACTCGGTTTCATGGGCGTCGAGATCCCGGAAGCCTACGGCGGCGCCGGGCTGGACAGCCTCAGCTTTGCACTGGTCATCGAGGAGATCTCGGCGGCCTGCGCCGCCCACGGCGTCATCGTGTCGGTCAACAACACGCTGTTTGGCGTGCCGCTGCTCGACTTCGGCACGGAGGAGCAGAAAAAGACCTATCTTGCACCGGTCGCCTCGGGCGCAGTCAACGGGGCCTACGCCCTGACCGAACCCCAGTCCGGCTCGGACGCGGCGGCGATGCGCTCGCGAGCCGTGCTGTCGGACGACGGCAGCCACTACGTCATCAATGCCAAGAAAGCGTGGATCACTTCCGGGCCGGTCGCGCGCTACATCGTGCTGTTCGCAAAGACCGATCCGGACGCGAAAGGCTCGCGCGGCATCAGCGCGTTCATCGTCGATACGGAGGAGCCGGGCTTCGAGCGCGGCAAGACCGAGCCCAAACTCGGCATCCGGGCGTCAGCCACCTGCGAGATCGAGCTGACCGACTACCGCTGCCCGGTGGAACGGCGGCTCGGCGAAGAAGGCGAAGGTTTCCGCATCGCCATGCAGGTCCTCGACGCCGGCCGGGTCGGAATTGCCGCGCAGGCGCTCGGCATCGCGCAGGCCGCCTACGACGCGGCGCTCGCCTGGTCACGCGAACGCCACGCGTTCGGCGCGCCGATCGGCACGTTCCAGACTATCCAGAACAAGATCGCCGACATGAAGATGCGCATCGACGCGGCGCGCCTGCTGACTTACCGCGCCGCCTGGTCGAAAGGCATCGCGCGTCGCAGCGGTGCGAAAAACACGGTCAACGGCAGCGTCGCCAAGCTGTTCGCTTCCGAGACCGCGACCTACGTGGCCAACGAGGCCCTGCAGATTCACGGCGGCATGGGTTACAGCAAGGAAATGCCGCTGGAACGCTACTACCGCGATGCCAAGATTACCGAGATCTACGAAGGCACGAGCGAGATCCAG
>CALALV010000032.1 GCA_937925605.1 uncultured Woeseia sp. | reverse complement strand
CGTGCCGGGGTCCGACTTGTCGTCGTCGAGGCCGGCATTGTCCGGCTCGTCGCGGGTCGTCGCTGCCGGCGCCCCGGCGTCGGCGGATTCCTGGCCGACGCCGCGCGCGTCGGGCTCGATCACGGTCCACGTCGAGCGCCATTCCGCGTCGCTGTCTGCGGCGGGGTCGGCCGCTGCCGCGTCATCGTCCTGCGCCGCTTCCGTCTCGTCGTCGTCCAGCACTCGCCATTCGACGCCGGTGTCCTCGATGCGCACGTCCTCGCCGCCCGCCAGTTCGTCGAGGGTCTCCAGCAATTCGCGGCTCCGCTCGTCGAATGCGCGCGCGGTCTGGGTCTGCGACGCGTCGCCGGCCGGCGGTTCCTCGGACAGGTTGTCGAGCGCGTTGAAGGTGCTGCCGCAGCCGCCGCAGCGGACCCGACCCTGGGCCTGCCGCAGTATCGCCGCGGTCAGGCGGAAGGCGGTCTGGCAATCGGGGCAGCGTGTGTACATGCCGGTCTCGTCAGCGTTTTCGGCCGGTCAGCAGGACCCAGTCGCCGTTCGTCTGCGCGGGCGCGAGGTCGAAGTCGCCCGCGTAGGCTGCCCGTACGTCGTCGGCCTGTGGCGCAAGAATACCCGAAAGCGCAATGCGGGCGCCCTCCGCGGCGCTCGCGGCCAGGCGCTGTGCATGTTCGACCAGCGGCGCGGCGAGGATGTTGGCGAGCAGCACGTCCCATTCGCCGGCGGGCAGTTCGAGCCCGGCCTGCAGGCGCTCGCCGACGCCGTTGCAGAGCGCGTTGTCGCGGCTCGCCGTGACCGCCTGGCGGTCGATGTCGACCGCGGTGACCGTCGCCGCCCCGAGCTTCAGCGCGGCGATGCCGAGGATGCCGGAGCCGCAGCCGAAGTCGAGCACGCGGCACCCGGCCAGCGGCTGCCCGTCGAGCCACGCGAGGCACAACGCGGTCGTCGGGTGCGTGCCGGTGCCGAACGCGAGTCCCGGGTCGAGCGACACGACGACGGCGTCGGCGGCCGGCGCCGCCTGGCCGTGCGGGCAGACCCAGAGCCGCTCGCCGAAACGCATGGGCCGGAAGTCCTTGAGCCACTCGCGCTCCCAGGCCCGGTCGGCGAGTTCCTCGACGCGGTGCGCGGGCGGCGCGGGCAGGCCGAATTCCTCCGTCAGCGCGAGGCACAGCGCGTCGAGGTCCGTATCGGCGTCGAACAGGCCGGTGATGCGCGTCTGCTGCCACAGCGGCGTCGCGCCCGGGGCGGGCTCCAGCACCGGGTCGTCGGCGGCGTCGCTCAGCGTGACGGCTTGCGCGCCGTGCCGGGTGAACAGGGCCTCGACCGCTTCCGGCGGAAGCGCGTCCAGGTCCATCACGAACTGGCGCCAGTGCATGTCGTGCCCGGCCGTCTAGAGCCCGAGGCGTTTCTCCAGGTAGTGAATATCGGTGCCGCCCTTCTGGAACGCCGAGTGCTGGCAGATCTCCTGGTGCAGCGGCACGTTGGTCTTGATGCCCTCGATGACGATCTCGGTCAGCGCGTTGCGCATGCGCGCGATCGCCGTCTTGCGGTCCTCGCCGTGAGTGATCAGCTTGCCGATCATCGAGTCGTAGTTCGGTGGCACCCGGTAGCCCGAGTAGACGTGGCTGTCGACCCGCACGCCGGGCCCGCCGGGCGCGTGCCAAAGGTGCACGACGCCGGGCGACGGCATGAAGGTCTTCGGATCCTCCGCGTTGATCCGGCACTCGATGGCATGCCCGTGGATACGCACGTCCTCCTGCCGGAAGGACAGGGGCTCGCCGCTCGCGATGCGCAGCTGCTCCTTGACGATGTCGACACCGGTGATCATCTCGGTCACCGGGTGCTCGACCTGCAGGCGCGTGTTCATCTCGATGAAGTAGAACTCGTCGTTCTCGAACAGGAACTCGAAGGTGCCGGCGCTGCGATAGCCCATCTCGAGGCAGGCGCGCACGCAGCGCGCGCCGATCTTGTTGCGCTGCTCCTCGCTGATGCCCGGCGCTGGTGCTTCCTCGATCACTTTCTGGTGGCGCCGCTGCATCGAGCAGTCGCGCTCGGCCAGGTGCACGGCGTTGCCGTGGCCGTCGGCCAGAACCTGGATCTCCACGTGGCGCGGTTTCTCCAGGAACTTCTCCATGTACACGTCGGGGTTGCCGAACGCGGACCGCGCCTCCGACTGGGTCACGTTGATCGCGTTGATCAGCGAGGCCTCGGAGTGCACGACACGCATGCCGCGGCCGCCGCCGCCGCCGGCGGCCTTGACGATGATCGGATAGCCGATCTCGCGCGCGATCTTCAGGTTCTCGTCCGGGTTGTCGCCGAGCGTGCCGTCGGAGCCGGGCACGCAGGGCACGCC
>CALALV010000031.1 GCA_937925605.1 uncultured Woeseia sp. | reverse complement strand
AGGAAGCCCGTGCCTACGACGGCATCTCCGCCCAGGAGCTGGACCTTGCCCGCCAGCAGTCGGCAGCCGCGGAGGCGCGCGTCGCCGCGGCGCTTGCCCGCGTCAACGCGGTCCGCGTCGACCTCGCCAAGGCGCGGCTCGTCGCGCCCTACGCGGCCGTCGTCGTGGCACGCCACGTCGACGAGGGCAATATCGTCGCCGCCGGCCAGCCCGTGCTGCGACTGCAGGAACTGGCGCCGCCCGAGGTGCGGGTCGGCGTCGCCGGGCGCCTCGCCTCCGGCCTGGCAGGCGGCCAGGTGCGGCAGCTCGTGGTCGACGGCACGACGCTCGACGGCCGTGTCCGCAGCGTGCTGCCGGTGCGCGACCCGCAGACGCGCACGGTCGACGTGATCCTGTCGCTGGAAGCGTCGGCCGGCGCCGTTCCGGGAGATCTCGCCCGCCTCGTGCTCGAGGAGACGATTCCCGCGCCGGGCCTGTGGCTGCCGGCCACCGCGCTGGCCGAGGGGAGCCGCGGGCTGTGGACCGCCTACGTCGCGAAGGAACTGGCCGGGGCGCCGGCGGGCGCGAGCGGCGCGACTCACGTGCTCGAGGCCCGCGCGGTCGACGTGCTGCACGAGGACGGCGACCGCGTCTACGTGCGCGGCGCCATCGAGGCCGGCGAACGCATCGTGACCGGCGGCCTGCAACGGCTCGTGCCGAACCAGGAGGTGCGCGTCGCGGACGAAGTCGCCGTCGCGCGCCGCGGCGAGCCACGCGATGAGTAACTCGCGCGCAGCGGTCGCCGCTCCGGCACTGCGACTGTTCCACAACCGCTACCTGCTGGTACTGCTGCTCGCGGTCATCGTGATGGCCGGCTTCGCGGCGCTCGGCGAAATGCCGCGGATCGAGGATCCGCGTATCACCAACCGCTACCCGCAGGTCATCACCACTCTGCCGGGCGCATCGGCCGAGCGCGTCGAAGCGCTGGTGACCGACCCCGTCGAGGACAGCCTGCGCGAGATGTCGGAGATCAAGGAGATCCGCTCGGTGTCGCGTGCCGGCATTTCGATAATCAACATGGAGCTTCAGGACTGGATAGGCGCCGGCGAAAACCAGCAGGTGTTCTCGAAGATGCGCGACCGCCTGTCGGACCTGGCGCCGAGCCTGCCGCCGGGCGCCGGCGCGCCGCAGTTCGACGACGAGTTCAGCGCGGTCGCCTACAGCCTGATCGTCTCGCTGTCCTGGCCCTACGGCGACGTACCCGAGTTCGCCATCGTCAACCGCCTCGCCGACGAGCTGGCGGACCGCCTGCGCGCGGTCAGCGGCACCGATGAGATCGAGATCTTCGGCGCGCCGGACGAGGAAATTTCCGTCACCGTCGATGCCGGCGAGCTCGCGACGCTCGGCCTGACGGCCGCGGACGTGGCCGGGGCGATCGCGCGCGCTGACACGAAACTGCCGGCCGGCGCGGTGCGCGGCAGCGAGCGCGACCTGCTGATCGAGGTCGACGGTGAACTGGAAACGGTCGAGCGCGTCCGCAACATCCCGCTTAAGCGGGCGGGAGGCGCACTCGCGACGGTCGGCAGCGTGGCCGAGGTCCGCAAGGACTGGCGCGATCCGCCGGCCGACATCGCCCGCGCCGACGGCCGGCGCAGCGTGCTGGTCGCGGCGCAGACCCGCCGCGACGTGCGCGTCGACACCTGGGCGGCGGCCGCGCGCGACGCAGTCGCCGCGTTCGCCGCGGACAGCGCGGGAGGCATCGACGTCGACGTCGTGTTCGACCAGAGTACCTACACCGAGGACCGGCTCGCGACGCTGTCCGGCAACCTGCTGGCCGGCGCCGCGCTGGTGGCGCTGATCGTGTTCGTCGGCATGGGCTGGCGGGCGGCGCTGATCGTCGGTGCCGCGCTGCCGCTGTCCGCACTAGCGACGGTGTTCGGCCTGTCGCTCGCCGGGCAGCAGATACACCAGATGACGATCTTCGGCATGATCATCGCGATCGGCCTGCTGATCGACAACGCGATCGTCATGACCGACGAGGTCAAGAAAAAGCTCGACGCGGGCGAGGAGCGCGCGGACGCGGTGCGGCACGCGCTCGGCCACCTGTTCGTGCCGCTGCTCGCGGCGACGCTGACCACGGTGCTTGGCTTCATGCCGGTGTTCCTGCTGCCGGGGGCGATGGGCGATTTCGTCGGGCCGATCGCGATCTCCGTCGTGCTGGCGCTGGTGGCATCGTTCTTCATCGCCGTCAGTATCATCCCGGCGCTGGCCGGCCTGTTCCTGCGCCGGCGGACCGGCGACGCGCGTCAGGGCTGGTGGGTCGACGGCTACGCGAGCGAGGCGCTGACCCGTCGCTACCGGGAATTCCTCGCCTTCGCGATCGCGCGACCGCTCGCCACCGCTGGCCTCGCGCTGGTGCTGCCGGTCGCGGGCTTCCTGTTGTCGGGGACGCTTGGCCAGCAGTTTTTCCCGCCCGCCGACCGCGACCAGTTCGAGGTCGAGCTGTGGCTGCCCGCCGACGCGTCGCTCGCGCAAACGAACGAACTCGCGCGCCGCGTCGAGACGCGGCTCGGCACCGAGCCCGGCGTCGAGGCCGTGCACTGGCGCATCGGCGGCAGCTACCCGACGATCTACTACAACCGCATCATGAAGGTCGAAGGCAACGGCGCCTACGCGCACGCCATGGTCTACACCGACGGCGTGCAGAGCGCGAAGCGGCTGACCGGCGTGCTGCCGCGCGAACTGGCCGACGCGTTTCCCGAAGCCCGCGTCGTCGTGGCACCCTTCGCGCAGGGCCCGCCCGTGGATGCGCCGGTCGGCTTTCGCATCGAGGGACCGGCCGTCTCCGTGCTGAAAGAACGCGGCGAGGAGCTGCGTCGAATCATGCACACGGTGCCCGGGATCGTGCAGACGCGCGCCAGCGTGGCCGGCGGGCAGGCGACGCTCGAGTTCGTGCCGGACGAATTGGCCGCGGCAGAGGCCGGCCTTACGCTGACGCAGATCGCCGCGCAGATGCAGGCAGGCACCGAGGGCCGTGCCGGTGGCTCGGTGCTCGAAGACCTGGAAGAACTCCCGGTGCGCGTGCGCATCGCGCCCGGCGACAGGGATTCTGCCAGCGCGATCGCGTCGTTGCCGTTCGTGGCGGCGGGCGGCAGCAGTCAATACGTGCCGGCGAGCGGGCTCGGCGAGGTCGAACTGCGGCCGGCGACCGGCAGTATCGCGCGGCGCAACGGCGTCCGTTCGAACGACGTGCTGGGCTACATCACGCGCGACGCGCTGCCGATCGACGTGACCAACGCGATCCTGGCGCGCGTCGAAGCAGAAGGCTTCACGGTGCCGGCAGGCTATCGCTTCGCCGTCGCCGGCGACAGCGCGGAGCAATCCGAGGCACTCGGCAGCCTGACGACGTATCTCCCGGTCCTGCTGCTGCTGATGGTGGCGACGATCGTGTTGTCGTTCCGCAGCCTGCGCCTCGCCGCCTTGATCGCGACGGTCGCCATCCTGTCGGTCGGACTCGGCATGTTGTCGCTGTGGCTTGGCGGCTATGCGCGCGGATTCAACGCGATCATCGGCTCGGTCGGCCTGGTCGGCGTTGCGATCAACGGCACGATCGTCGTGCTGGCGGCGATCCGTGCCAATGCCCGCGCCGCGGCCGGCGACGCCGACGAGATCGTCGCCGAGACCATCGGTGCCACGCGCCACATCGTATCGACGACGCTGACGACGGTCGGGGGCTTCGTGCCCCTGTTGGCATTCACGGGCGGCGACTTCTGGCCGCCGCTCGCGGTCGTCATGGCGGGTGGCGTCGCTTTCTCGATAACGCTGTCGCTCGTGTTCACGCCTGCCGTTTACCGCTTGCTGCACGGCCGGCGGTCGGCGGCCCCGGCGCCGGACCGGGCCGGCGTCGCTGCGGTGACACCGTGATGGCGCGCCGCGCTGACCGGTCGGTCGCGCTGGCCGCGCTGCTGCTGACGGGCGGCTGCGCCGTCGGCCCCGACTACGCGCCGCCCGCCAGCGACGTGGAG
>CALALV010000030.1 GCA_937925605.1 uncultured Woeseia sp. | reverse complement strand
GACGATGCGCGCCCTGTCGGACCGCTTCAAAATCTCGCGCGAAAAGCTCGCGTACATCGCGGATTCGACGTCGGCGCCGGTCAGCGTGATCGTGCCGATCACCGGCTGGGCCGTGTTCATCGCCGGGCTGCTGATCGGCATGGGGCCGATCGCGAACGACTCGCAGGCGATCGCGGTCTTCATCCGGTCGATCCCGTACAACGTCTACGCGCTGCTCGCCGTGGTCATGGTCGGGCTGATCGCGTCGCGCATCGTGCCCGAGTTCGGCCCGATGCGCACAGCGGAACGACGCGCGCAGGACGAGGGCAAGGTGCTGCGCGACGGCGCGCAGCCGCTGATGAGCCGCGAGCTCACCGACATCGAGCCTTTCGACGGCGTGCGCACGAGCCTGTTCTGGAATTTCGTGCTGCCGGTGCTGGTCGTGATCGGCGTCGCGGTCGGTTCCTTCGTCGTGACGAAGTCGGCGCTGACGATGGAGGCCTTCCTGCTCTCCTCCGTCGTCGCCGCGACGGTGATGCGCGTGCAGGGCATCCCGCTCGCCGACATCATGGAAACGGCGATGAACGGCATCAAGGGCGTCATGCCGGCGATCATCATCCTGGCCTTCGCCTATGCGCTGAACGAGCTGTCCGCGAACCTCGGCACGGCCGACTACATCGTCGCGCAGACCGAGGGCTGGCTGACGCCGGCGCTGCTGCCGGCGCTGACCTTCCTGATCGCCGCGATCATCGCGTTCTCGACCGGCACTTCCTGGGGTACGTTCGCGATCATGATGCCGATCTCGGTACCGATCGCGTTCGCGTTCGCCGACCAGCAGACCGCGCCGGTCGTGTTCGCCACCGTCGCGGCGATCGCCGGCGGCGGCGTGTTCGGGGACCACTGCTCGCCGCTCTCCGACACGTCGATCCTGGCCTCGACCGGCGCGGCCAGCGACCACATCGATCACGTACGCACGCAGATGCCCTACGCGCTGGTCGTCGGCAGCATTAGCCTGGTGATCTACCTCGTGATCGGCGCGACGATCTGAATCCCGCTGCCCGCCGCCGCGCGGAGAATTGCGCGTCCCGCGGTCGTCAGTCGTCGCTGCGCGGCGGCAGCCCCGTGTGCTGCGTCAGGGCGCGGCCGCGCTGCACGCGGCGCTCGTGCGCCTTGCGCGAGTTCTTGCGGCGCGGCGCGTGGTAGCGGACCTCGCCCTTCGGCTGCCGCGCCGGGATCAGCTGCTCGGGGCCCTCGCCAATCAGGTGCGCGAGCTTCATCTCCGTCAGCGCCTCGCGGATCAGCGGCCAGTTGTCCGGGTCGTGGTAGCGGAGCAGCGCCTTGTGCAGCTTGCGCTGGCGCGGGGACTTCGGCGTTTCCACCCCTTCGGTCTTGTAGCCCACTTTCCTGAGCGGGTTCTTGCCGGAGTGGTACATCGCCGTCGCCGTCGCCATCGGCGACGGGTAGAAGGCCTGCACCTGGTCGGCGCGGAAGTTGTTCTTCTTCAGCCACAGCGCGAGGTTGACCATGTCCTCGTCGGTCGTGCCCGGGTGCGCGGCGATGAAGTACGGGATCAGGTACTGCTCCTTGCCGGCCTCCTTCGAGAACTGCTCAAACAGTTCCCTGAAGCGGTCGTAGCTGCCGATGCCCGGCTTCATCATCTTGTCGAGCGGGCCGCGCTCGGTGTGCTCGGGAGCGATCTTCAGGTAACCGCCGACGTGGTGCGTGACCAGCTCCTTGACGTACTCGGGGTCCTCGACGGCGAGGTCGTAGCGCAGGCCCGAGGCGATCAGCACTTTCTTGACGCCCGGCAGCTTGCGGGCCTTGCGGTACAGCTGTGTCAGCGACGAGTGGTCCGTATCCAGGTTCTTGCAGATGCCGGGAAACACGCAGCTCGGCCGGCGGCAGGCGGCCTCGATCTCCTTGCTCTTGCAGGCCAGGCGGTACATGTTCGCCGTCGGCCCGCCGAGGTCGGAGATGACGCCGGTGAAGCCGGGCACCGTGTCGCGGATCTTCTCCACTTCCTCGAGGATCGATTCCTCGGAGCGGCTCTGGATGATGCGGCCCTCGTGCTCGGTGATCGAGCAGAACGTGCAGCCCCCGAAGCAGCCGCGCATGATGTTGACCGAGAAGCGGATCATCTCGTAGGCGGGAATGCGCGCGTCGCCGTAGGCCTTGTGCGGCACGCGCGCGAACGGCATACCGAACACGTAGTCCATTTCTTCCGTCGTCAGCGGCAGCGCCGGCGGGTTGATCCACAGCTCCTGCCGGCCGTGCGCCTGCACCAGCGCGCGGGCATTGCCGGGGTTCGTCTCGAGGTGCAGCACGCGGTTCGCGTGCGCGTACAGCACCGGGTCGTTGCGAACCTTCTCGAACGACGGCAGCCGGATCACGCTGCGGCCGCGGTTCTTCCTGGCGTCTGGCACGAAACGCAGCACGTTGCCGGCCTCGCCCGTTTCCTGCTGCTTCGTCGCGCAGGCCTCGGTCTCCTGCGTGTTGACGTAGGGGCTGACGATCTGGTCGATGCGGCCGGGCCTGTCGATGCGCGTCGAGTCGATCTCCCACCAGCCCTCCGGCGTGTCGTCGCGCAGGAAGGCCGTGCCGCGCACGTCCTTGATCTCGGCCAGCGTCTCGCCGCGCGCGAGGCGGTGCGACAGCTCGACAATCGCGCGCTCGGCGTTGCCGTAGACCAGCATGTCGGCGCCGGCGTCGAGCAGGATCGAGCGGCGCACGCTTCCCTGCCAGTAGTCGTAGTGCGCGATGCGGCGCAGCGACGCCTCGATGCCGCCCAGGATCACCGGCACGCCGTCGAAGGCCTCCTTGCAGCGCTGCGTGTAGACGAGCGTGCAACGATCCGGCCGCTTGCCGCCGACGCCGCCCGGCGTGTACGCGTCGTCGTTGCGTACCTTCCGGTCGGCCGTGTAGCGGTTGATCATCGAGTCCATGTTGCCGGCCGCGACGCCGAAATAGAGGTTCGGGCGGCCCAGCGCCTCGAAGTCGTCCTTCGAGCGCCAGTCGGGCTGCGCGATGATGCCGACGCGGAAGCCCTGCGCCTCGAGCAGCCGGCCGATGATGGCCATGCCGAAGGACGGGTGATCGACGTAGGCGTCGCCCGTGACGATGATGATGTCGCAGGAGTCCCAGCCAAGCTCGTCCATCTCGGCCCGCGACATCGGCAGGAACGGGGCCGTGCCGAAGCACTCGGCCCAGTACTTGTTGTAGTCGTAGAGAGGTGTTGCGCGGACTTGCATGGCGGGTCGGGGGCGGGACGCTGGCGGATCAGGGGGCGCCCATGATACTCGCTCGGGCGGGTCGTCTGCAGGCGCGGCCCCGGGCAGGCAGCCAGGCAGCCGGCGGCCGCGCGCGGCTCCGGCCCTTCAGTACGGGACGGCCGCCACGTCCGTGGCGGGGAAGTCGTCGCCCTTGAACAGCAACGGCTCGCCGCTGACCCGGGCCAGCGCGTAGCCGAAACAGTCGCCGAAATTGAGACCCGCCGAGTGGCGGCCCCTGCCGAAGCGGCGCCAGGCCTCGCGCGCCACGTCGGCCTGCTCCGCGGTCACCGGCTCGACCGAGCACCCGGCCCTGGCGAGGAGCAGATCGAGCTCCCGCCCGCCCGCCTCGCCGTAACGCGACTCGACGACGATGCCGGCCTCGACGACCGTCGCGGCCGAGACGAGCCGGCTCGGGTCCGCCTCGATGGCCTGCGCGAGCCGCGCCGCTTCGGGCTGCATGCCGAGGATCGCGACGAGGGCCGACGTGTCGATGACCACGCTTTCGCCTTCAGCGCGGCACGCCGCGCTCGTCGTAGCCCAGGAGCTCGTCGGCTGAGCGCTCGTCCTCGACCGGCAGCGCCGCGCAGCGCCGGCCGATCTTGAGAATTTCCTCGCTCAGCTGCCGGTGCTGGCGCCGCCGCACGCGCGCCAGCCGCTCGCGCAGCGACTGCAGCACGGCGGCGGTCAGCGTCTCGCCGGTCACCCTGGCCACTTCGCGGGCCAGCCGGTCGGCTTCGGGGTCCTTGATGCTGAGTGCCATATGCTGTTCTAGAAAGGTCGAATACTTTATAGAATACGGCGGCGCGACGGGGCTGTAAACCGCCACGATGGCTCGACCGCAACGGCGTGGCTCCGCCCGTTTCCGCGCGCATGGCGGTGAATGGGGCCACGGCCCGGTGGGCGCGGGAGCTTGCCGCCACGGGATTCGGCGACGCCTTCCTGCGCCGCCGGACGACGCTGATTCGGCGCAGGACTTGTGCCCTGGCGCGCTTGCCGGGGACAGGACCGCGGCGACGAGCCGGCCATCGCGCTCTACTCCGGGCTGGGGGTGCGCGAAGACATCCTGCATTTCGATGTCGCCGTTCGCGGGAAGGACGACACTGGATATAGGGCTGGATAAGGTGCCAGGTATATCTCTCACTGCAGCGCCGTGCCCGATACTGGTCGACCGCAAGCCAATCTCCGCAGCAAGCGATTCCCTGCCTGCCCGGTGATGCGTGAGGTGAATAAACCTGACACCGTTTCTGCTAGGCGTCGGCAAACAGGTCCGGGTTCTCCTCCGCGCCGTGCCGGGTCAGCAGCGACACGATAATCAGCAGCGGCAGGCCGACGCACCAGCCCATGTAGGACGCGGCGATCTCCCAGGGCTCGCCGAGCGCAGCCCAGGCGACCGCCGAACCGCCGCCGCCGAGCATGCTCCAGAACGCGCCGGCCGCGGTCGTGCGCCGCCAGAACAGGAGCCCCAGCATCGGGAAGAACAGCCCGGCCGCGCCGAACGTGTACGCGTACAGGATCAGCTCGAGCACGTTCGGCACCAGGTAGGCCATCGCGATCGCGAGCACGCCGAGCGTAAGCGTCGCCACGCGCGCGACGCGCACCAGCTCGCTCTCGCTCGCCGCTGGATGCAGGTGCTTGCGGTAGACGTCGTTCGTGAAGATCGCGACGGGCCCGATCAGCGCCGAGTCGGCCGAGGACATGACCGCCGCGATGTAGGCCGCGATCACGATGCCGGCGATGCCGGCCGGCAACAGGTTCATGATCACGGTCGGCGTCGCGAGCTCCGCATCGCCTAGATCCGGGAACAGCATGCGCGCGATCATGCCGATCAGCGTCGCGCCGACGGCGAACAGCGGCCACTCGATCGGCACGCCGGTCAGGAAAAACGCGCGCCGCGCGGTCTGCTCGTCGCGCGCGGCGACGATGCGCTGCATCGCCGCGATCGAGATGAACCAGACCGGGAAGATCGCGAAGAACCAGCCGAGCGCCTGCTTCCAGCTCACCGCGGCCCAGTCCACCATCGGCGCGGTCTGCGGCGTCGCCTCGAAGTGCGCGACCATGCCGTCCCAGCCGCCGACCTGGTAGAGCCCGATCGGCACCGCGATGAACACGATGCCGATCATCAGGATCACCATCTGGAACACGTCCGTGTAGATCACGGCCTTCAGCCCGCCGAGGGCCGTGTAGGCGAGGATTATCGTGCCGGACAGCACGACGGCAAAGGTCAGGTCGAGCTCGAGCGTCACCTGCAGCAGCTTGCCGCCGGCGATGACCTGGCCGCCGACGAACGTGAACCAGGCGAGCCCGACGACGATCGCCGCGAGCAGCCCCGTGCGCCGGTCGAAGCGCGCCTCGAACAGGTCGCCGGTGGTGAGTCCCTTCACGCGGTCCGCCCAGCGCTTGACCTTCGGCACCATCAGGAACGAGACCATCACGACCGACAGGCCGGAGATCGCGATCAGCCACGAGCCCGAGATACCGAGCGTAAAGCCGAGCCCGCCCATCGCGATCGAGAAACCGCCGCCGAGGTCGGTCGCGGCGGTCGTCGAGGTCGACTGCAGCAGGTTCATGTTGCGGTCGGCGGCGAGGAAGGACTCGGACGCGCCGCCGCTCTCGCTGCGCGCGACGCGGATGCCGATCCACACGAGGATCGCGAAGTAGATGCCGATCGCCGTGAAATCCAGCCAGTGCAGTGTGTTCATCGTCCGCCCCCCGCGGTCGACTCAGTTGCGTTCTGCGCGCCCGTCGAGTTCCGCGGCGCTGACACCCGGGAAGAACGGCGCCGGATTCGGCGACAGCGCGAGCCAGCGGCGGGCCTCGCTCGGGCGCGCCACGCCCGGGAACTCGCGGCCCAGGTCGAGCAGGTCGAGCACGACCTGGAAGTGCAGGTGCGGCGGCCAGTTGCCGTTCACGGGCGGTCCGCCGACATTGGCAAAAACTTCGCCGGCGTCGAGACGCTGGCCGGCGCGCAGCGTATCGAGACACTCCGGCCCGAGGTGACCGTACAGCGTGAAGAACGCGAGCCCGCCGGCATTGCGGTGTCGCAGGATCACCATCGGCCCGTAGTCCAGCTCGCGCGCGTTGTTCGCGACGATCTCGACGACCGCCGGCAGCGGCGAGTGCACGGGCGTGCCGGCTGCGCAGAACAGGTCTACTCCCAGGTGCACGCTGCGGCGCTCGCCGCCCTCGCCCGCGAAGTGCTCGCTCGAGTACAGCGCCCGCTCCTCGCCCCAGCGCCCGTAGGCGCAACGCGTGCCGGCGCGCGCCATGGCCGCGTCGATCAGTGCGCTGAAGCGCTCGACGGTAAGGCCTTCGAGCGCCTCGCCAAGCGCGCTACTGCCTCGACCGAGGTCCAGCACGAGCGGCGGCCCGTCGACCGCGATGACCGGCTCGGCCTCGAACGCCGGGCTCGCGAGCCAGGCCGCGACGTCCGCCCGCGCGGATTGCACGCGCGTCACGGCGCGACCGGCCTCAGCACGCGCCCGGCTCGCACGGGCGCGAGGCGCCCGTCCTCGCGGGCCACCCGGCCATTGACGACGACGAGGTCGAAGCCGCTCGCAAACTGCAGAGGCTCCGGGTAGGTCGCGTGCGCGCGCACCGCCGCCGGGTCGAAGACCAGCAGGTCCGCGCGCAGGCCCTCGGCGATGCGGCCGCGGTCGGGCAGGCGCAGCACGTCCGCGGCGAACCCTGTCATCTTCGCGACCGCCTGCTCGAGCGACAGCCGCCCGTCGCGCACGACGTAGTCCTCGATGATCTTCGCAAAGGTGCCGTGGCCGCGCGGGTGCGAGCCGGTCGGGCTGCCGTCCGAGCAAATGCCGACCCAGGGGCTGTCGAGCAGCGCGACCTGCAGCGCGTCGTTCATGACGAAGTAGGCCGCGGAGGCGCCGTCCGGGCCGATCACGTCGATCAGCACTTCCTCGAACGGCCGCTCGAGCTCGTTCGAGATCTCGGCCAGCGTGCGGCCAGTCCAGGGCTCGGTGCCGAGCAGCGTCGCCTCCGGGCCGTTGCGCAGCATGACCCGGTTGCGCAGGTAGTCGGCCAGTTCCTCGCGCCGCGTCGCGCGCGCCACGTCGAACTGCTCGCGGGTCTTGGCCCAGTCCGGGAACAGGATCGCGATACTCGTGTAGCTCGCGCTGTACGGGTAGCTGTCGGCCGTAAGCTCGATGCCCTCGGCGCGCGCGGCCTCGATCAGCGCGGTGATCTCGCGTGCCCGCTGCGCGCCCTTGCCGTACACGGACTTCAGGTGCGCGATGTGCACGCGCGCATGCCGGCCCTGGTCGAGCAGCTCCGCGATCGAGGCCTCGAGCGCGTCGTCGTCCTCGTTGCGCATGTGGCTCATGACGATGCGGTCGTGGCGGCCGACGACCTCCGCGAGCGCGACCAGCTCCTCGCGGCCGGCGTACAGCCCCGGCGAGTACTCGAGGCCCGTGCTCATGCCGAACGTGTAGTCGAGGATCTCGTCGAGCGTCTGCCGGAAGCGTTCGAGTTCTTCGGGCTCTGGCCGCGCGCGCCGGCCGATGCCGAGCTGCGTGCGCAGCGTACCGTGGCCGACGAACATCGCGAGGTTGGTGCCGATGCCCCGCTCCGCGACCTCGGCAAGCCAGGCCGCGAGGTCCGGCACCTCGGGGCTGCTGCCGTCCTGACCGAGCGTGATCGTCGTCACGCCCATCGCGAGGAAATTCTCGAAGGCCGGCGTCTCCAGCGGGTCGCCGTGCGCATGCAGGTCGATGAAGCCAGGCGTGACGACGCGCCCGGCGGCGTCGACGACGCGCGCAACGCGCTCATCGTCCACCCGCGGCACGTCCCCGACGAACACGATCGTGTCGCCGACCACGACGACGTCGGCGACCCGCGCCGGCGCGCCGCTGCCGTCCACGACCCGGCCGTTTTCGATCAGCAGGTCGAATGCCGGGTACTCCGGCAGGAACGCCGGCTCGCGCGTGCAGGCCGCCGCCGCGACCAGGCCGGCCAGTGCGAGCAGGCGCATCACGGCGTCGCGTCGCGCCCGTCGTAGCGCGCGAACCAGGCGAGGATGTTGTCGACCTTCGCGATCAGCCGCGACGGCTTGCCGGCGATGCCGTGCGGCGAGCCCGGGATACGTACCATCGTCGCGGGCACGCGCAGGAGTTTCAGCGCCTGGTAGAACTGCTCGGTCTCGGAGATCGGCGTGCGCTGGTCCTCCTCGCCGGTCAGGAGCAGCGTCGGCGTGCGCACGTTGCCGACCAGCGAGAGCGGCGAGCGCTGCCAGTAGTGCTCGTGCTCCTCCCAGGGCATGCCGGGAAACTGGTACTGCGTCTGGTACACGTAGGAGTCGGCGGTCAGCGTCTTCGACACCCAGTTGATCACCGGCTTCGCGATGGCCGCCGCGCGGAAGCGGTCGGTCAGGCCGATCGCGTAGGCGCTGGCGATGCCGCCGGCCGAGCCGCCGGTGATGTACAGGCGCTCCGGGTCGACGAAGCCGCGCGCGATCAGCGCGTCGATGCCGGACATGTGGTCGGCGAAGTCTTCCTGGCTCGAGTACTTGTACTGCAGCAGCAGGCCGAAACGCTCGCCGTAGGAGCTCGAGCCGCGGTGGTTGTCGTAAAACACGACGTAGCCCTCGGCGGCATAGCGCTGGATCTCGGCCGAGAACTGCGGCCCGTAGGCGAGGTGCGGGCCGCCGTGGATCTCGAGGATCAGCGGGTAGCGGCGGGACGGCTCGAAGCCGGGCGGCGTCACGTACCAGCCCTGGATCTCCTCGCCGTCGAAGGACGACTCGTAGACGATCTCGTGCACCTGGCCGAGCGTGCGGTCCGCGAGCAGGTCGTCGTTCAGCGCGGTCAGCACGCGCGTGCCGCGCCGGCCGGTAACGGCGACGTCCGCCGGCCGGTACGGCGTGCCGCGCGTGTAGGCGAGCGTCCCGTTGGCCGCGACCGAGTAGCTGCCGCTCAGGTAGGGACGGCCGAGCGTCGTGCCGCCGAGGTCGTCGGCCAGCGTCTCGATCTCGCCGTCCAGCGTGACCCGCGCGAGCTTGCGCGCCCCGCGGTCGTCGTAACGGAAGTACAGCGAGCGCCCGTTGCCGGCCCAGCGCGGCTCGTCGACCGAGCGATCCAGGTCCGCGGTCAGCGCGCGGTCGTCGCCGCCGTCCGCGTCCATGACGTGCAGCACGGCATTGCGGTAGGGCACGCGCTCCGCGTGCTGGAACAGGTAGGCGACCCGGCGCCCGTCGGGTGCGACGACCGGCGAGTTCTCGCTGCCCGGGCGGCTCGTGTGCTGCCGGAGTTCGCCGTCGACGACGGACACGGACCACAGGTCCGACTCCATCGGCTCGTATTCCCAGTCGGCATGGCGATTCGCCGTGAACCAGACGCGCGCGCCGTCGGCGGACCAGGCGAGCGGCCCCTGGTGGCGGTACTCGCCGTCGGTCAGCTGGCGCGGCGTGCCGCCGTCGGCGGGCAGCACGAACACTTGCTCGTAGGCCGGCTCGACCAGGCCTTCGCCGTCGCGCCGGTACAGCACCGTGTCGATCGTGATGGCGGGCTCCGCCCACTCCGCGCCCTCGGGTTTCGGCGGCGGCTCGGTGAGCGCCCCGGTCTTGTGCTTCACCGGCATCACGAACGCGAGCTGGCGCCCGTCCGGCGACCAGGCGAGATCGGACGGGCTCTCGCGCAGCGTCGCGAGCAAGGCCGTGTCGTCGCCGTCCAGCCAGTGCACGTAGAGGCCGGTGCCGTGTTCGTTCGCGGCGACGTAGGCCCGCGTCTCGCCGTCCGGCGACCAGCTCGGCTGCGAGGCGGACACGAGCCCCGAGACCAGCGGCCGCTGGGCGCCGCTGTCGACGTCGATCAGCCACAGGTTGCTGCGCGTCGAGTCGGTCATGATGTCGTTCGAGCGGCGCTCGTAGACGATGCGCTCTCCGTCGGGCGAGAACTGCGGATTGGCCGCGTACTCGAGCTCGAAGACGTCGAGCGACTCGAACGTGCGGAACTCGGCCGCGGCCGCGCAGGGCAAGACCGCCGCGGCCAGCAGCAATATCGGTCGGGACAGTGGATTCATCGGGCCGGCGGACTCCTCGTCAGCGTGTTGTCGTTATGGTCGATCGGACGTCAGCGGGGTGTCGACAGGGCGCGCCATCGTCGGCTCACTGGCGCAGGTAGTCGTCGCTCTTGTCGGGCCAGTCCTCCCGGCGCGGCGCCCAGATGTCGATCTCCTCGACGTCGCCGATACACAGCGCCTCGTGCGGCAGGTTGGCCGGGATCACCAGCACCTGGCCGGGACCGACGTCGATCTCGCGTTCGCCGTCCTTGCCGAGGCGGAAGCGCAGTGTGCCGCTCACGACCTGCGTGACCTGTTCGTTGTGGTGGCTGTGGCGCGGGACGTGAAAGCCGTCCTTGAACCAGATGCGCGCGACGGTCAGGAGTTCGCCGGTGATGATGCGACGCTGCATCATCGGGTTGACCGTTTCGAGCGGAACGGAATCCCAGTCGATCAGTTCGGCGGCGCTCCCCATGCGCGGCTCCCGGATTGCGGAAAGCCGAAAGCCTGACACGCGCCCCGCGCGACGGCAACCGCTCAGTCGGACACGGGCTCGATGACGACGACGAGCGGGTCGTGGTCGGCGGCACGCCACGGCGCGGCCGGGTCGAACAGCGCCGGGTCGCGGCCGAACTCGAGGTTGTAGTCGAGCAGCGGCGCCTCGTCCGCGTTGATGTGCCATTCCTGGACCTGCGTCACCTGCGCCGCGAGCGACGGCGACGCGAGCGCATGGTCGAGTGCGCCCGAGGCACCGTCGAAAACGAACGAGTACGCGCTCGTGCCGATGTCGCGCGCCAGCAGGTTCACGAAACCTGCGCCCTCGAGCGCCCGCACCGGGTCCTCGCGCAGGTAGGCATTGAGATCACCGATGACCAGGGCGTCCGGGTCGCCGCTGCCGGTCGGGTCGCCCGCGAGCCAGTCGGCCAGCGCTGCGGCCGCGCGCGTGCGCGTCCCGTTGCAGTTGCCCTGCCCGTCCGCGCGGTCCGGGTCGCCGTCCTCGTCGCAGTCCGAGCCTTTCGATTTCAGGTGGTTGACCGCGACCGTGAAGCGGCCGCCCGCCGCGGCGAAGGTCTGCGCAAGCACCGGGCGGTTGCGCGCATCGTTGAAGCGCGCGTCGACCGATCCGTCGAGCACGGCATGGCGGCCGACGGGCTCGACGCGACCGGCGCGGTAGATCAGCGCGACGCGGATAGCGTCGTCGCCGAGCGTGCCGGTGTCGACGAAGGCCCAGTCGCCGCCCGCAGCGTTCAGCGCCGCGACCAGGTCGGCGATCGCGCTGCGCGCATTGTTCTCGAGTTCCATCAGGCCGACGATGTCGGCACCCAGCGCGCGGATTGCCGTCGCCGTGCGTGCGCGCTGGCGGTCCAGCTCGGCGGCCGAGTCGGCGCCGCGGCAGCCGTCGGCGCGGGCCGGCCCGCACACCGGCTCGCCGTCGTCCACGGTCGAGAAATAGTTGAGCAGGTTGACGCTCGCGACGACCACGCCGTCGCCGGCGGCCGGCGCCGCCGGCCGCGGATTGCGCGGCACGAAGCGCGGCGGCGCGGTGGGCATCAGCCGCCAGG
>CALALV010000029.1 GCA_937925605.1 uncultured Woeseia sp. | reverse complement strand
GCCGAGAGCGGCCTCGCGACCGCGGCCGACGCCGCCGAAGCCGCCGGGCTCGGCTACTCGCTGGCGTTGGTCGGCACGGCGCTGATGCAGGCGGACGACCCGGCCGGCCTGTTGCGCGCGATGCGCGCGGCCGGCCGCGAACGGCGCGCGGCATGATCGGGCTCGTGAAAATCTGCGGGCTGACCGACCGCGCCGCGGTCGAGGCCGCGGTCGAGGCGGGCGCCGACGCGCTCGGCTTCGTGTTCGCCGAGTCCTTGCGCCGGGTCACGCCGCGGCAGGCGCGCGCGCTGAGCGGAGACCTGCCGGACGGCCTGCGCCGCGTCGCGGTCATGCAGCACCCGTCGGCGGAGGAGTGGCGCGCCGTGCTCGAGGAGTTCACGCCGCAGGTACTGCAGACGGACGCGGCCGATCTCGAGACGCTCGCGGTGCCGGAGGCGATCGAGTGCTGGCCCGTGCTGCGCGAGGGCGGCGCCCTGCCCGCGACGCTGCCGGCCACCTTCGTCTACGAGGGCAGGCGGAGCGGCAGGGGCGAGGCCGTCGACTGGGGCCGCGCCGCCGGACTGGGCGAACGCGGCCGCATGATCCTCGCCGGCGGGCTGGACGCCGGCAACGTCGCGCGCGCGATCCGCGTCGCCCGGCCCTGGGGCGTCGACGTGTCGAGCGCCGTGGAATCGGCGCCCGGGGTCAAGGACCCGGCGCTGATCGCAGAATTCATTCGCGCGGCCCGGTCCGCGGGACAGGTAGAAGACGCAACGGAAAGGTACAGATCATGAGTTCCCTGTTGAAAGCCGGCGAGGCCGAGACGCTGCTCGCGGCCGCGATCGACGGCCGGCTGCCGGACAAGCGCGGCCGCTTCGGCCCGTTCGGTGGTCGCTACATCCCCGAGACGCTGGTGCCGGCGTTCGAACGCCTGGAGGCCGGCGTGCGCCGCTACCTGCCGGACGAGAGCTTCCAGCGCGAATTCCGCGCAGAGCTCGCCGACTGGGTCGGCCGGCCGACCGCGCTGACCTTCGCGCCGACGCTCTCGGAACGCTGGGGTGCCGAGATCTGGCTGAAGCGCGAGGACCTCGCGCACACCGGCGCGCACAAGATCAACAACGCGATCGGCCAGGCGCTGCTCGCGAAGCGGCTCGGCGCCGAGCGCGTCATCGCAGAGACCGGCGCCGGCCAGCACGGCGTCGCCTCGGCCGCGGCCTGCGCGCGGGTCGGCCTGCCGTGCACCGTGTACATGGGCGAGGTCGACATGGAGCGGCAGGCGCCGAACGTCGACCGGATGCGTCGGCTCGGCGCCGAGGTCGTCGCCGTGACCAGCGGCGACGCGACGCTGCGCGCGGCGATCGACGAGGCGATGCGCACCTGGGTCACGGACCCGGACGGCATCTACTACCTGCTCGGCTCGGCCGTCGGGCCGCATCCCTACCCGTGGCTCGTGCGCGAGCTGCAGTCGGTCATCGGCCGCGAGTCGCGCGAGCAGATGCTGGGCCGCGCGGGCGGCCTGCCGGACGCCGTGTTCGCCTGCGTCGGTGGCGGCTCTAACGCGATCGGACTGTTCTACCCGCTGCTCGGCGACGCCGGGACCCGGCTCATCGGCGTCGAGGCGGGGGGCCGCGGGACGGGTCTCGGCGACAACTCGGCGACGCTCGCGACCGGCCGGCCCGGCGTGCTGCAGGGCAGCTACACGATGATCCTGCAGGACGACGACGGCCAGGTGCAGGAAACGCACTCGATCTCGGCCGGCCTGGACTACTCCGGCGTCGGGCCCGAGCACGCGCTGCTGCAGGCGATCGGCCGCGTCGAGTACCTGATGGCCGGCGACGACGAGGCGCTCGAGGCGCTCGGCGAGCTGTGCGAGACCGAGGGCATCCTGACCGCGCTCGAGACCGCGCACGCCTTCGCGGCCGCGAAGCGCTGGGCGCGCGAGCACCCGGGCACGCGGCTGCTGGTCGGCAACTCCGGCCGCGGCGACAAGGACATGCCGACGCTTTCGAAGTACCCGGCAAAGGTGAGACAGCATGCAGCCGCATGAACGCATCAGCGATGCACTGGCGCGCGCGGCCGACGAGGGCCGCACGGGGCTCGTTCCCTTCATAACCGCCGGCTACCCGCGCACCGACGACTTCGTCGACGTGCTGGCCGCCGTCGCGTCGGCCGGCGACGTCGTCGAGATCGGCGTGCCGTTCTCGGACCCGCTGGCCGACGGCGTGACGATCCAGCGCTCGAGTTTCGAGGCGATCAGGAACGGCGTCAGCCTGCGCTGGATCCTCGAGCGGCTCGAGGAAGCGAAGGGCAGGGTCGACGCGCCGCTGGTGCTGATGAGTTACCTGAACCCGCTGCTCGCCTACGGCTACGAGGCGCTCGCCGGGCGCGCGGCAGACTGCGGCGTCTGCGCGTTCATCGTGCCCGACCTGCCGTACGAGGAA
The DNA here is from genome assembly GCA_937925605.1 of uncultured Woeseia sp. GTDB lineage: Bacteria > Pseudomonadota > Gammaproteobacteria > Steroidobacterales > Woeseiaceae > Woeseia. Next base: position 13,913 of record CALALV010000029.1, on the reverse strand, counting down.
TCGGCCGAGCTGCGCGCCGCGCTCGAGGCCCGGGGGCTCGGGCTCGTGCAGCTGGTCACGCCGGCGACGCCGCCCGGGCGCCTGCAGACGCTGGCCGGGGCCTCGCGCGGCTTCCTGTACGCGGTCACGATCACGGGTATCACCGGCGGCGACGCCGGCCTGCCACCGACGCTCGCGGATTACCTCGACCGGGTCAGCGCCGCTTCGCCGCTGCCGGTCTGCGCGGGCTTCGGTATCCGCGCCGCCGCCGACGTCGCGAACGTCGGTCGGCATGCCGCGGGGGCGATCGTCGGCTCCGCGCTGGTCGAGGTGCTGGAGCAGGGCGGCGACCCGGCCGCGTTCCTGAACGGCCTGCGGGCTGGCGCCTGATGGCGACTCCGGTTTAATTTCCCGGCATCGAGGCAGCCCGGCACACGCATGAAAAAGGTCACGTCGTCCGCGTCGCTGGTGACGATCAACCACTACAAGAACCTGCTCGAGAGCGAGGGCATTCCGGCCTTCCTGCGCAACGAGCACTTAGGCTCGATCGTCGGCGAGATGCCGTTCCAGGAGGTCTGGCCGGAGCTGTGGGTGAAGAACGACCTCGACCTCGACCGCGCGCGCCAGCTGATCGACACCGACAACCTGATCCACGAAAGCCCGGCCGAGGCCTGGCGCTGCCGCGGCTGCGGCGAGGACAACGAGGGGCAGTTCGCGGCCTGCTGGAACTGCGGCCGCGCGCAGTAGGGGACTAGTTCGGGCGGCGGTCGCCGGCGGGCTCGCCGGCCCGGGTGCCGAGGCCGGACAGCAGCCGCGAGCCGCCGAGCTCCGCGCGCAGGATGCTCGAGACCTTCTCGGCCTGCATCGGCTTCGCGATCAGGAAGCCCTGCGCGAGGTCGCAGTCGCAGCTCTTCAGGAACTCGAGCTGCGGCATCGTCTCGACGCCCTCGGCGGCGACCTCGATGTTCAGGCCCCGCGCCATCGCGATCGCGGCACGCACGATGCGCTGGTGACTGTCGTTGTGCTCGACGTCGTGGATCAGCTCCGGGTCCAGCACCATGCTGTCGATGACGCCCGTGTCGAGCGACGTGAACGAGATGTCGCGCGTGCCGAAGTTGTGCAGCGACAGCCTAACGCCGAGGCGGCGCAGCGCGGCCAGCGCCTCGCGCTCGGCCGAGCGCTGGCCGATGAGGTCACCGTCGGTCAGCTCGAACTCGATGCAGCCGGGGTCGAGCGCGTTGTCGGCGAGGGCGCGGTCGACGGTGTCGACGAGCCGGCCCTGCAGCAGTTGCTGCGGCGACAGGTTGATCGCGACCGACAGGTCCGGCATCGAGAACTGCTGCTGCCAGCCGGCGAGCTGGCGGCAGGCCGTGTCGATGATCCATTCGCCGGCCGAGTGAATGAGCCCGCTCGACTCGAGCAGGCCCACGAAGCGCGCCGGCGGCAGCAGGCCGAAGCGCGGGTGCTGCCAGCGCAGCAGCGCCTCGAGGCCGGTCAGCCGGCCGCTGATGACGTCGATGCGCGGCTGGTAGTGCAGCACGAACTCGTTGCGCACGAGTGCGTGGCGCAGGCCGAGCTCCAGCTCCTCGCGCTGCTCCAGTTTCGCGTTCAGCGCTTCCGAGTAGTACTGGAAGCGTCCGCCGCCGCGCTTCTTCGCCTGGTACATCGCGAGGTCGGCGGCCCTGACCAGGCGCTCCGCCGTCTCGCCGGAGTCGGGGAAGGTCGCAATGCCGATGCTCGGCGTCGCGTAGACCTCGCTGCCGTTGATCTCGTAGCGCTCGCTCAGGACCAGCACGAGCTTCTGCGCCGCCGCCGCGGCGTCGCGGGCCGCGCCGAAGTCCTCGAGGCAGACGACGAACTCGTCGCCGCCCCAGCGCCCGGAGAAGTCGCCGATGCGCAGCTTGCGCTGCATGCGCTCGGCGACCTGGCGCAGCAGTTCGTCGCCGCAGTCGTGGCCGAGCGTGTCGTTGACCGATTTGAATCGGTCGAGGTCGACGAACAGCACGGCGAGCGGCCGCCCGCTGCGGCGCGCGCGGCCCATGGCCTTCTCGAGGTGAGTCACGAACAGCCGCCGGTTCGGCAGCAGCGTCAGCTCGTCGTATTCGGCGCGCTTCTCCAGTTCGACCGCGCGGCGCATCACCTCGGTGACGTCGCGGAACGTGATGACGCCGCCAACCAGGAAGTGGTCCGCGTCGTACAGTCCCTGGCCGTTCACGCTGAGCAGCAGGTCCGCCTGCTGCGGCGCGCGGTACAGCGCGACCTGGTTGGAGAACTTCTCGCCGCGCCGCGCGCGCTCGAGCGGCAGCAGCGAGGCCGCGAGCGTGGTCGCGCCGTCGGCGGCGAGCCGGCAGAAGTCCGCCGCCCAGTCCGCGTCGGGCATGCCGCGGCGCGGCAGTCCGAGCATCGAGCGGGCGGCCGGGTTGATGTCGAGCACGTGGCCGTCGCGGTCGACCACGATGGCGCCGTCGTTGATGCTTTTCAGGATCGACAGCACCGTGTCGTCGGCCTCGGACAGGCGGGCGAGCAGGCGATGCCGCTGCGCCGCGTGGTCGAACAGCGTGCGGCTTCCGGCGGGGGTCGTCGCGTCGACGCACAGGTAGGCGCAGGCGCCGGCGCGCACGGCGGCGAGGCCGCGGTGCTCGAACTCGCGGGTCGTCAGCGCGACCAGCGGGTAGCCCGCCAGCCCGCGCACCAGTTCGCGCAGCGCCTCGCCGGTGGCGCGGGCCTCGAACAGCACGAGGTCCACGTCCTGCGGGATGACCGTGGGCAGTTCGAGGCCCTCGCAGCGGTACAGGCGGCGGCAGGCCGGGTCCTGCTCGAGTTCACGCAGGAAGCCCGGAGCGAAGGAGGCGTGCCCGAGGCAGAGGATCGTGTAACTCGCCATTCTCTGGTCGTCGCCGCGGGCGGCCGGAGTCCCCTCGTCGTCAGCGGTTGGCAGCGGCTCGGCCGCTGGGTCGTAATGCGCCATCTAGTTATTGTTCAGTCGGCGGAGCGACCGGAAAAAGCCTGCCGCATGATACCAGAATCGCCGCCGCCGTCCGGGCGTTGCGGCGCCTTCTGCGGCACAATGAAATGGTCGCCGGACCGGCGCCGGGCTTAAACCCTTCGGCCGCGGCGGACGTCCAAGGGACAAGAAACACGGAGTCGAACGCATTGGGAGCGCTATTGGCCGCCGACGGGGAAGAGTCCGGCAGCGAGACGGCGACGGCCGTCGACGAGGCGGCCGCGATCGCGCGCGCCAAAGCCGGTGACACGGCGGCCTTCGAGGCGCTTTACCGCGCGCACGTCGGCAGGGTCTACGGCCTCTGCCTGCGCATGACGGCCAATGCGAGCGAGGCCGAGGACTGCGCCCAGGAGGCTTTCATCCAGGCCTGGACGCAGCTCGCGCGCTTCCGCGGCGACGCCGCCTTCGGCACCTGGCTGCACCGCATCGCGGTCAACGCCGTGCTCGGGCGGATGCGCAAGTCGCGCCGTGAGTACGACCGACTGCAGGTCGTGCGCGAGGTACACGACGAGCCGCCGCCGATGGGCGACGGAGGCGGCCTGGCGGATCTCGAGCAGGCGCTCGGGGAACTGCCGACCGGGGCCCGCCAGGTCTTCGTGCTGCACGCCGTGTACGGCTTCAGCCACGAGGAAACCGGCGACATGCTCGGCATCGCCAGCGGCACGAGCAAGGCGCAGCTGCACCGTGCGCGGCGGCTGCTGGCACAGCAACTTGACGGTACGACAGCATGAACGACAAGCGCGAACGGGTAACGGAAGAGGACGTCATGGCCATGGCCGGCGAGCTGCCGCTTGAGGTCGTGCCGAAACGCGACCTGTGGCCGGGCATTGCCGCGGCGATCGAGACGCCCGCGGCCGGCGAGCCGGTACGGCGCGGCTACGCGGACGGCTGGTTCGCGCGTGCGGCGGCCGTGCTGCTGCTTGTCGGCGCCTCGTCGGGCCTGACGTGGTTCGTCATGCAGGACGGCGGTGACGGCGGCGCGCTCGCGCCGCCGGCGGACGGTTACGTGTTCGAGCCGGTGTCGGGCTCGTTCGGCGACCGCTACACCCTCGGCCCGGACTTCCAGGACGCGCGGGCGAGCCTCGTCGCGCGGCTCGATGCGGAGCTCGAAAAGCTGTCGCCGGAGACCCGTGCCGAGGTCGAGGAGAACCTCGCCGACATCCGCCGCGCGATCGCGCAGATCAACGTCGCGCTGGCCGAGGAGCCGGACAACGCGCTGCTGCAGGAATTGCTGATCAACAGCTACGCAGAAGAGCTGGCGATCATGCGCCGGGTCGACGGGATCACGACGTCGGTCATGCGGCGCACGGACATCTAGGATCATGACAGGGCGGGCTCGAAGGGATGCCGTTACGACGTGCACGAGCCTCATCACCAGGCGAACGGAATTGAAGCGAGACCACCGATGAAGACTTTTGCAGTACTGGGCCTGTCGCTGCTGGCCGCCGTGGCCGCCGCCGACGAGGAGCACCGCACGGTCGATGCGAGCCCGGACGGGATCGTGACGATTTCGAACGTGGCCGGTTCGATCAGCGTGCAGGGCTGGGCGCGCGAGCAGGTCGACGTCACCGCCGACCTCGGCCGCAACGTCGAGGAGCTGATCGTCGAGCGCGACGGCAACGAGGTGCTGGTCAAGGTCAAGCTGCCGCGCGGCAATCACCGGCATTCGAGCGGCGGCAGCGACCTGGTCGTGCGCGTTCCCGAGCGGAGCTCGATCAAGGCGAACGGCGTCAGCGCCGACATCACGGTGAACGACGTCTACGGCGCACTGCGCCTGCAGACCGTCAGCGGCGACGTCGAGGCGGACGCGTTCGCGGCGGACGTCGACGTCGAGACGGTCAGCGGCGACGTCGAGATCGCGGGCGACGGCAAGGACATGCGGGCCCGGCTGAGCTCGGTCAGCGGCGACATCGACGCGAGCGGGCTCGCGGGCGAGATCGAGGCCGGCTCGGTGAGCGGCGACCTGACGCTGGTGCGCGGCTCGTTTTCGCGCGCGACGCTGAACACGACCAACGGCGACATGATCCTGCAGGCCGAGCTGCGTGACGACGGCCGCCTCGACGTCGAGACGATCAACGGCGAGGTCGACATCGACTTCGCGGGACAGGTCTCGGCGCGCTTCGACATCGAGACCTTCAACGGCCGGATCGACAACTGCTTCGGCCCGCAGCCCGAGCGCACCAGCCAGTACGCGCCGGGCCGGGAGCTGATCTTCAACGAGGGCAGCGGCAGCGGCCGGGTCACGATCCGCACGCTGAACGGCGACCTGCGCCTCTGCCGCGACTGACGGCGGCGCGGCGGCCGGCCGCACCCGGCGGCTCCTGTCGCCAGATGCCGACAGCGGGGAACGGCAGGCGCGGCAGGCGGTCCATGGAGTTTGTTATCCTTGACTGCTCGCCCGACCGTTCCCCCGACCCGCCCGGAGACCTATGAGCCGCCTCCTGAAGACACTGGCGCTGGCGCTGGCCGGCATCGTGTTGCTGATCGTCCTGAGCGCCGTCGCGCTCAAGCTGTTCTTCGATCCCAACGATTTCCGCGACGACATCGCCGCGCGCGTCGAGGCGGCCACCGGCCGCGAGCTCGTCATCGAGGGTGACCTGTCGGTCAGCCTGTTCCCGTGGCTCGCGGTCGAGGTCGGCCGTACCCGGCTCGGCAACGCCGCGGGCTTCGGTGACGAGCCGTTCGCCGAGTTCGAGTCGGCGCGCCTGTCCGTGCGCCTGCTGCCGCTGCTGCTGCGCCGCGAGATCGCCGTCGGCACGGCCGCGCTGGATTCGCTGCAGCTGAACCTCGTCACGAACGCAGAAGGCACGAACAACTGGGACGACCTCGCGCAAGGCGAGACGGCGCCGGCCGACGAGCCGGCCGACGAAGCGGGCGAGGCGCCAGGCGCGCTCGACGTTGCCGGGGTCGAGGTGAGCAACGCGAGCGTGCGGCTGCGCGACCTCGGCGCGGGCAGCGACTACCGCGTCGACGCGCTGTCGCTGACGACCGGCCGCATCGCCCTCGGCGAGCCCTTCGAGGTCGACGCCGAGTTCGATTTCGCGCTGCAGCCGGAAGACCTGTCCGGCGAGCTCGCCTTCGCCGCGCGGGTCACGATCGACGATGCCTTCGAGACCATAGGGCTCGGGGACCTAGCGCTCGACGGTGAGGTCGCCGGCATCGCGAGCCGGCCGGCCGCGGTCCGGCTGGCCGCGCCGCGGCTGACCGTCGATCTCGCCGGCAGCCGGCTCGAACCGGCCGAACTCGAACTGGCCGCGCTCGGCGTCGAGGTCGACGCCGATGTCGCGGCATTCTCGTGGGCGGACGCGCCGACCGGCGAGGCGCGCATCGAGGTTGCCGAATTCTCCCCGCGCGACATCGCCGGCCTGCTCGACATCGAGCTGCCGCCGACCGCGGATCCGCAGGCGCTGACGCGCGTCGGCCTGGCCGCCGTCGCCGAGCTCGACACGCAGAGCTTGAGCCTCGAGGACCTGCGCCTCGTGCTCGACGACACGACGATGCAGGGCGAAATCGTTCTGCCGCTCGGCACCGATGCGCCGCTGCGTTTCCAGCTGAGCGCGGACACCCTGGATCTCGACCGCTACATGGCGCCGGCGAGCGCCGCGCCGGCCGCGGAAGAGGCAGGCGCCGGCGACGACTTCGAGATTCCCGTCGAGCTCATCCGGTCGGTCAACGCGCGCGGCACGCTTGAGCTGGCGCAGGCGACGCTGTCCGGCATGCAGTTCACGAACGTCGAGCTCGGGCTCACGGGCGGCGGCGGCACGCTGCGGCTCAACCCGCTGTCGGCCGAGCTGTTCGACGGCAGCTATTCCGGCGACATCCGCATCGACGCCGCCGGCGCGACGCCGGCGCTGTCGGCCAACGAGCGCGTCAGCGGCGTGAGCCTGCAGCCGCTCGCGCAGGCGATGTTCGAGCGCGACAACATCACCGGCACGATCGACGGCAGCTTCGTGCTGACGACGCGCGGCGAGACGCTCGCGACGATGCGCCGCCAGCTGAACGGCAACATGACCTTCGAGCTGGCCGACGGCGCCTGGCAGGGCGTCGACCTGTGGTACCAGCTGCGTGCGGCGCGCGCGCTGTACCGCCGCGAGCCGCCGCCCGAGGCACGTACACCGGCGCGCACCGAGTTCAGCTCGGTGCTGGCGACCGGCACCGTGACCGACGGCGTGTTCAGGAACGAGGACCTGGTCGCGGAGATGCCGTTCCTGCGGCTGACCGGCAGCGGCACCGTGGACCTCGCCGCGGGCGGCATCGACTTCGCGCTGCGCGCGCGGGTCCTCGAGCGGCCGGAGTTCCTGCGCGGGGCGAGCGACGAGGAACTCGCAGAGTTCACGGAGGCCCTGATCCCGGTACGCATCAGCGGCCAGCTCACCGACCCGAAGGTGCGGCCGGACATCGAGGCGATGTTCAAGGACGAGGTCGACAACGCGCTGAAGAAGAAAGGCGACGAGTTGAAACAGCGCCTGCTCGACCGGCTGGTGCCGTCTGCACCGGCGGACGAGGGCGAGGAAGCGGCCGACGGCGAACAGGACGGGGACGCGGGGGACCCCGAGGACCAGATCAAGGACCAGTTGAAGAAGCTCTTTGAACAGTAAGACCCCGAAATTCCGCCGCGCGCTCGGCGTGCTCGCCGCTTTCCTGCTGCTGCCGGCCGCCGTGCCGGGCGCCGACCTGCGCGACGTCACCGTCAAGTTCGTCGACGACCGCTACTACCTGGTGTCGAAGGCCTGGTTCGATGCGAGCCGGGAGGACCTGTTCCGCGTGTTGTCGGACTATGACCTCTTCGTCGACTTCACGAGCGCGTTCGTCGAGACCCGCAACGTCGAGCCCGACGAGCAAGGCAGGCCGCGCTTCTTCACGCGCATGGAAGGCTGCGTGCTGATGTTCTGCAAGTCGATGCGCCGCCACGGGCACCTGGTGCTGAAGCCGCCGAACGAGATCATTGCCGTTGCACATCCCGAGCACAGCGACTTCGCCTACAGCCGCGAGCGCTGGCACCTGCAGCCGGAAGGCCGCGGCACGCTGATGACCTACGACTTCGAGATGGAACCGAAATTCTGGGTGCCGCCGGTCATCGGCCCGTTCTTCATCAAGCGCACGCTGCGCGAGGGCGGCATCGACGCCGTCGACCGTATCGAGGCGATCGCGCAGGGCCGGCAACCCGCGCGCTGAGGCCGTGGACGCGTTCGCCGCCCGCCTGCTCGACTGGTACGACGCGCACGGCCGCAAGACGCTGCCCTGGCAGGCGCAGCCCACGCCCTACCGCGTCTGGGTCTCCGAGATCATGCTGCAGCAGACCCAGGTCGCGACGGTCATTCCCTATTACGAGCGCTTCATGGCGCGTTTTCCGGACGTCGTCGCGCTGGCCGACGCGGCCGTCGACGACGTGCTGCACCACTGGTCCGGCCTCGGCTACTACGCTCGCGCGCGCAACCTGCACCGCGCCGCGGGCATCGTTCGCGACGAGCACGGCGGGGAGTTTCCCGAAGACATCGACAGCGTGATGTCCCTGCCCGGGATCGGCCGCTCGACCGCCGGCGCGATCCTCGCGCTGTCACGCGGCGAACGCCACCCGATCCTCGACGGCAACGCGAAGCGCGTACTCGCGCGTTACCACGCGATCGGCGGCTGGCCGGGACGCAGCGCGGTCGCGAAAGCGCTGTGGGCAGCCGCCGACGAACACACGCCGGCCGAGCGCGTGCGCGAGTACACGCAGGCGATCATGGATCTCGGCGCGACGCTCTGCACGCGCGCGAGCCCGGCCTGCGAGCGCTGCCCGCAGGAGAGCGGGTGCCGCGCCCGCCGGGCCGGGCGCGAGACGGATTACCCCGGCGCGAAGCCGAAGCAGCGGGCGCGGCCGCAGCGCGCGACCGTCATGCTGATTGCCGTCGCCGCGGGCCGGCTGTGGCTTGAGCGGCGCCCGCCGGCCGGCATCTGGGGCGGGCTCTGGAGTTTCCCGGAACTCGACGACGAGGCGGACGCCGCCGACTGGCTCGACCGGCACTTCGGCTGCCGCGATTTCGACGCCGAGCGCTGGGAGCCGCTGCGCCACAGCTTCAGCCATTACGATCTCGACATCCGGCCGCTCGCGGTGCGCATCGGCGGCGTATCGCGTACAGTGGCCGACGGCGACGGCGCCTGGTACCCGCTCGGCGAGACACCCGGCGTCGGACTCGCGGCGCCGGTCGCGAAACTGATGGCAAGACTCGAGCGGCGCTGACCGCCGCCTGGCGTCCGCGCCGGGAACGAAGCAGCGACTTCCCGCATTAGCGAAAGGCAACGACACATGTCCCGCACCGTCAACTGCGTACTGTTGAAGAAGGAACTCGAGGGCCTCGACTACGCGCCGTATCCCGGCGAGCTCGGCCAGCGCATTTACGACAACGTCAGCAAGCAGGCCTGGCAACAGTGGCTGGGCCACCAGACGATGCTGATCAACGAGTACCGGCTGACGCCTATCGAGCCCGAGGCGCGCAAGTTCCTCGAGACCGAGATGGAGAAGTTCTTCTTCGGCGAGGGTTCGGCGAAGCCGAAGGAATTCGTGCCGAAGGGCTGACGGGGCGTCAGTCGCGCACGCAGTACTGGATCGAGAACCAGTCGTTTTCGTCCGTCCACACCTGTTCGACGGCGAAGCCCGCGCGGCCCGCGAGATCGCGGAAGCCCGCGAGCGTGAACTTGTGCGAATTCTCGGTGTGAATCGTCTCGCCCTGGCGGAAGCGGAAGACGTGCTTGGCGATCCTGACCTGCTGCGCCGAGCGCGCGCGCAGGTGCATCTCGATGCGGCCGGCGGACTCGTTGTAGAACGCGACGTGCTCGAAGGCGTCGATTTCGAAGTCCGCGCCGAACTCGCGGTTCAGGCGCACGAGCAGGTTCAGGTTGAAGGCCGCGGTGATCCCCGCGGTGTCGTTGTAGGCAGCCTCGAGCACTGCCTTGTCCTTCTGCAGGTCGACGCCGATCAGCAGCGCGCCGTCGGCGCCCGCCTCGCCGTGCATGACTTTCAATAATTCAAGCGCGCCGTCCGGCGGGAAGTTGCCGATCGTCGAACCCGGGAAGTAGACGACATTGCGCGCGGGCGGGATCTTCGGGTCCGGCAGTTCGAAAGGGTGCGTGAAATCCGCGACGACCGGCAGCACCTCGAGCCCGGGGAACTCCTGGTCCAGCGATTCGGCCGAGGCGACCAGCAGCTCGCGCGAGATGTCGACCGGCACGTAGACGGCAGGGTCGTGCAGGTGCTTCAGGAGCAGGCGGGTTTTCAGGCTCGAGCCGGAACCGAACTCGATCAGGCTGGCCTGCGGGCCGACGAGATCCGCCATCTCGTCGGCGTGCTCGCGCATGATCGCGAGCTCGGTCTGGGTCGGGTAGTACTCCGGCTGTTCCGTGATGCGCTCGAACAGCTGCGAGCCTTCCTCGTCGTAAAAGAACTTTGGCGACAGCGCTTTCTGCGGCCGCGACAGGCCTTCGAGTATCTCGGCCAGGTCGTCGGTCAGCGCGGCGTCCTGCTCGGTGACGCCGAGCGTCGCGGACTCTTCAGCCATGCGCGCCGTCCTTCGCCAGCCTCAGCCCCAGGAACTGCCAGCGCGCGTCGGCGTAGAAGAAGCTGCGGTAGGTGGCGCGCAGGTGCTCGCGCGGCGAAACGCAGGAACCGCCGCGCACGACCTGCTGGTTGCACATGAACTTGCCGTTGTACTCGCCGAGCGATCCGGCGAGCGGCCTGAAGCCGGGGTAGGCGACATAGGGCGAGGCCGTCCACTCCCAGCAGTCACCGAAGAAGTTCGCCCGCGCGGCGACCGGCTGCCAGTAGCCGTCCTCGACGAAGTTGCCCTCGACCGGCCGGGCCGCGGCCGCGCTTTCCCACTCGGCCTCGGTCGGCAGGCGCGCGCCGGCCCAGCGCGCGAAGGCGTCGGCTTCGTAGAAGCTGACGTGCGTGACCGGGGCCTCGAGGTCGAGCGCACGGCGGCCGCCCAGCGTGAACTCGGAATCGAGGCCCTCACCCCAGTACAGCGGCCGTTGCCAGCCGCGCTCGTTGATCGTCGCCCAGCCGTCGGACAACCAGAGCTCCGGTTTCGCGTAGCCGCCGTCGCGGATGAACTCGCGGTACTCGGCGTTGGTGACCGCACGGTTCGCGATCGCGTGCGGCGCGAGTAGCGCCGGGTGCCGCGGCGTCTCGTTGTCGAAGCAGAAACCGTCGCTGCCGTCGTTGCCGATCTCGACCGTGCCTTCTGCACCATCGAGCCAGCGGAACGCCACGGCTTCGGCAGCCGGCGGCCTGCGCAGCCCGGGATGCATCGCCGGCTCCAGCGGGCTCACCGAGAACACGTGCTTGATGTCGGTCAGCAGCAGCTCCTGGTGCTGCTGTTCGTGGTGCAGTCCCAGTACGACCCGCGTCGCGATCTCGTCGTCGTCGGCGCGCGCGGACAGCAGCGCGTCCATCGCCGCATCGACGTGCGCGCGGTAGTCGCTGACCTCGGCCAGCGTCGGCCGCGACAGGAGTCCGCGCCGCGGCCGCGCGTGCATCTGTCCCGCCGTGTAGTAATAGGAGTTGAACAGGTAGTCGTAGCGCTCGTCCAGGCGCCGGTAGCCGTCGGCGTACGGCTCGAGCACGAAGCGCTCGAAGAACCAGGTGACGTGCGCGAGGTGCCACTTCGTCGGGCTGACGTCCGGCATGCTCTGCACGACCGTGTCCTCGGGCGCGAGCGTCGCGGTCAGCGCGAGCGTCGCCTCGCGCACGCGGCGGTAGCGTTCGGCGAGCGTCGGCGCGGCCCCGTCCCTGGGCATGGCGGCCTCGGGAGACACCATGGTTCGGTCCTTGTGCGAGGGGGTGGACCAGAGTACGGACCGGTCCGGCGCAAGTCAAAAAGCCCGGGCCGTGGCTTTTCAAGGACTTGCAAGGACGCTTGTGCGCTGCCCGGAAGCCTGCCGACGCCGCGGCCGCGGCGTCGCCCGGGCAGTGCCCCTGTCGTCCCTGGCGCGACGGGACGCGCGACGCCGCTGTGCACCCGGCGGGCGTGTCGGGCCTCATTACGCAGTTGCGCGACCTCGCGGTTGCGCGACCTCGCAGTTTCGCGGACGACGACGCGCCGACGGTTTCAGTCCACCGGCAGCTCGGTCGTCTTGCGCACGGTGCGGATCGCGACGCTCGAGTTGACCCGCGCGACGCCGGGCAGGCGCGTCAGCGCCTCGTTGTGCACGCGCTCGAAGTCGGCCATGTCCGAGACGACGACGCGCAGCAGGTAGTCGAACTCGCCGGTCATCAGGTAGCACTCCATGACCTCGGGCAGCGCCTGTACGGCAGCCTCGAACGCGGCCAGCTCGCTCTGCTCCTCGCGGTTCAGCGCGATGTGCACGAACACGTTGCCGGACAGCCCGGCCTGCTTCTGGTTCAGGAGCGCGACGTAGCGCTCGATGATGCCCTTCGCCTCGAGCGCGCGGACCCGGCGCAGGCAGGCGGACTCCGACAGGTTCACGAGCCGGGCGAGCTCGACATTCGAGATCCTGCCGTCGCGCTGCAGGGCTTTCAGGATCGCGCGGTCGTAGCGGTCGAGTTTCATGGCGGAAAATTGCGTCCATTGCCTGTTCCACGGCAGAAGATGCCACGATCAGGGCCTTATGTCACTGATTCGGCAATGCAATTTCGGCTGCGCCTTAGTATATTGCGCCAGCTGCACAACAAAGGGTGGGGAAAAGAACATGAAGATCGGCGTACCCAAGGAAATCAAGACGCTCGAGTTCCGCGTCGGCATGCTGCCGTCCGGCGTGCGCGAGCTCGTGCACGACGGCCACGAGGTCGTCGTCGAGACCAACGCCGGTGCCGGCATCGGCATGACCGACGACGACTACAAGGCGGCCGGCGCGAAGATTCTCGCGAAGCCGGAGCAGGTCTTCGAGCAGGCCGACATGATCGTCAAGGTCAAGGAACCGCAGCTGCACGAGTGCAAGATGCTGCGCGAGGGACAGGTGCTGTTCACCTACCTGCATCTCGCCGCGGACCCGAAGCAGGCCGAGGCGCTGGTCAAGTCCGGCACTACAGCGATCGCCTACGAGACGGTAACGGCGAAGGACGGCTCGCTGCCGCTCCTGACGCCGATGTCGGAAGTCGCCGGCCGCCTGTCGATCCAGTGCGGCGCCTACGCGCTGCAGAAGGCAAACGGTGGCCGCGGCCTGCTGCTCGGCGGCGTGCCGGGCGTGGCGCCCGGCAAGGTTGTCGTGATCGGCGGCGGCGTGTCGGGCACGAACGCGGCCGAGATGGCGATCGGCCTCGGCGCCGACGTCACGATCCTCGACCGCTCGGTGCCGCGCCTGCGCCAGCTCGACGCGATCTACGGCGGCCGCATCCGTACGGTCTATTCGACCAAGGACGCGATCGACCGGCTGATCCCGGACGCCGACCTCGTCATCGGCGCCGTGCTGATCGCCGGCGCCGCCGCGCCGAAGCTCGTATCGCGCGAGCACGTGAAGCAAATGCGTGCAGGCTCGGTGCTGGTCGACATCTCGATCGACCAGGGCGGCTGCTTCGAGACCAGCAAGCCGACCACGCACGCGGATCCCACCTACGTCGTCGACGAGGTCGTGCACTACTGCGTCGCGAACATGCCGGGCGCGGTGCCGCGCACCTCGACCTTCGCGCTGACCAACGTCACGCTGCCGTTCGTGAGCGCGCTGGCGCGGCACGGCTGGCGAGAGGCGCTCTCGCGCGACCCGCACCTCGCCAACGGCCTGAACGTACATGCCGGCTGCGTAAACCACGAAGCCGTCGCCCACGACCTGGGTTACGAGTACGTGTCGGCGAAGGACGCGCTGAAGGCGGCCTGATCGTCCAATCGTTTCCCCTGCGATCGGGGCCAGCAAAAAAGCCGGGCGCGATGCCCGGCTTTTTTCGTTGCGGAGGGCTCGCTTTCGCGACCGCGACCGCAGCGGCCTGCCGGCGTGT